>CAIVPY010000060.1 GCA_903907885.1 uncultured Bacteroidota bacterium | reverse complement strand
GTATGTAAGCAATATTGTATTTTGACTCTGCTGCCAATATGTTTTTGCTTTCTTTCAATACAAATTGAAAATCAGGCATGGCAGAATCAGGTTTATTGCGACTGATATAGAACTTACCTGTATTATATCTTGCTTCAACCAAACCATCTTTTTGTGCTATACCCGAATTGATGTACTTGAAAGAAGCTGCAGCAGCTGTATCTGTTTTTTGCATCAAACCTGCACAACGCATTTGTCCTAGTAAGGATACATGCAAATTGTCTTTATTGCCTGCTATCCTTTCAAGGGCTGCATAGTATTCATAGGCTTTCTCGTAGTTCTTTTTACCAAAATATAAAAGGGCCGCTTGCCTAGTGCTGCGCTCGGTATAGTCGCTACGCGTATTGCTAACCACATATTCGTAACAAGCCAATGCATCTTCATTGTTTTTCAGTTTATAATCACATTCAGCTTTAAAATAATTGGCCTTCAACATAAAATAACCACCTGGGAAACGGCTGATATAATTGGCAAATCCTTTACTGGCTTTAGCACAATCATTGTTTTTGTAATTGTTAAAAGCAGCTTCGTAAGTGATTGAATCTTGTGTACTTGGTGCAATGGTGATGTTTGGCAAATTGCGGTACATATCCTCAAGCTTTTCACTTTCACCTTTGTTCACCAATATATTTCTTACCAATACCAAAGCTTCATGGCTTTCATCTGTTTGAGGGTAGGTTTTGATTAGATTTTTAATGGTACTTAAAGCATCATCGTCTTTGTCTTGGTTAAACAAAGCAAGCGCTTTATTTAACATGGCTTTGCGAATGTATATACTCCTTGGATAATTGGTGATGATATTATCAAACTCTGAAACGGCCGTAGCATATTCCTCGTTTTGTAAATGCACTTTAGCAATGTCAAACAAAGCATCATCAATAAAAACCGATTTTGGAAACTGATTGATTAAAGAACGTAAACTTGTAATTTTATCTGCGTTGCGATTTACTACACCTTGCACCAATGACTTTTGGTACATGGCATAATCAGCACCATTCAGCTTTTTATCAATCACCAAGTTGTAATATTCTATGGCCTTATCATAACTTCTTTGCACAAAATAACAATCAGCCGTTCTAATTACAGCATCTGTATAAACCTCAGGGTTGCTAACTGCTGCATCTAACAATACATATTTTTTAAATTGTTCGATGGCATTGTTATACTCTTCAGCTTTCAATTGGGCGTAACCCAAATTATAAACACTTAAAAAATAAAAGCGTGTTGATTTTATCTCTTCATAATTCAATGCTTTTTTATAATTAGTTATGGCATTTTGAAAAGCATTGTTTTTATATTCAATCTCGCCCAACCAAAAATAGCTCAAACTCAATATTCTTTTATCATAACTACTTTCTGCTGCTTTGTTAAAATAAACAAATGAATTTTGGTAATCATTATTCAAATAAAATTGTTCAGCTTGATAATAATAAACACGTTGTAAGCCCAGTAAATCCTTATCACTCGGCTTTTTGATACTTTCTAAAAAGGCTATGGCCTCTTTATAATTTTTTGAAGATAAGAGCAACTGACTCAAATTACTTTTGGCTTCATCAATCAAATCCGATTCAGGAAATTTATCGATAAACTTTTTGTAGTTGAAAATGGCGGCTGAGTTAAGTAACAATTCATTGGCCAATTTAGCCGAATTGAAAATCGACCATTCTGAAATTACTTTATTGAAGTCAATCTCTGCTGCTTTATTAAAAGCAGTGCGTGCATTCGGTTTCTTGTTTACTTCAATATAACATTTACCCAAATTGTATAAAGCATATTGGGTTAAGGTATCCGTATTTTCGGCTATTTTCAAGAATTGATCTATGGCTTTGTCGTATTGGTTATTTTTAAAATAACTATAAGCCAATCTGTAAATGTCGTTGTTGTTAGGTGCAATAGGAGCTTCGTTGGTAAACTTCTCGAGGTAAGGCAAAGCCTTTTGGTAATTTCCCAAGTTGTAGTGAGACTGTCCTAACATTCCTGAAATATCTGTTGCCACTTCGTGATTTGTAATGGTATCGCAGTATGCAATCACATCATTGTATTGCTTGCGACTGAAATAAATTTGCGCCACATAAATATTAGATAATGGACCAAATGTTTTGTGATGTTTTACACGTGCAAAATGTTCAAGTGCTTCTTCGTAATTTGCGTTTTTATAACAAACATATCCATAGTAATAATTAGCAGCATCATAATACTTGGTCTTTTCGTCTTTGATAGGTTTAAAGGATGCTTTCGATTTTTCGAAACTATCGACTTTGAACAAGGAATAACCTTTATCGAAATAATATTCACGCACATCATTTTCTGCCAAATAATCAGCATCCACTTGATCAAAGTAATATACAGCTTCTTTATTGTTTTTGTTGCGGTAATACAACCTACCTAATTGGTACATGGCCAATTTTGAAACGGTCAAATCAGGATAGTTTTGCATAATACCTTTAAGCATTGACACCGCATTGGCATTGAATAATTCCATGGCACAAGTGGCTGCATAATACTCAGCTCTGGCTTTGTAAGTGCGATCGGTAGTAAATCCTGCAAACCAAGTAAAATGCTTTTGGGCTACGGCAAATTTTTCTTTGTCAAATAGTTCAAGTCCGCGGTTGTAGTAACGAATATTATCGTCATAAATCATGGTGCGCTGTGCTTTTGCTGCTGTTTGAAGCAACAAGAAAAACAGGGCTATTTTTATAGCTAATCGCTTTGTTATCATTACAAAAAATGTATTTTAAGAGATATACGAAGCTATGTGTTGTGCTCACATTGCATATATGAATTAAACCACAACAAAGGGAATAACTTGCCAAAGTGAATGGATTAATGGACAGCCTTAAAGCTTCAATTTATTGATTGCTGGTAAATGAATTTCTTATCTAAAGCTTTTAAATAACTTTAAATCAAATTAGACATAGTTGGCATAGTATTTTATGCTTAGATTTTTTTTTACACCAGTTTCCTATTTTTGCTGTTTGATGATTGTATAATTTAGTGATGAGAAATCTATACTCTTTCTGACTAAATTGTTTTAGTTGGATAGCACAGCTTTTTATTTATAAGAGCATAGTTCATTTTTAAGTTGCGGGCAGTAAAATCAATGCTTATTTTATATTGAAAATTAAGAATTAATTTACTGTTTCAGAAATTTACTCATAGTATAACTGTTATTTTGACTATCTGTAATTAGTATCAAGTATGTGCCTGATTCTAATGAAGAAACATCTACTTGATTGCAATTATGGCCAGTACTTACTAATTTGCCGAAAGAATCATAAATACTGAAATTGAAAAAATCAGCTGAATAACTTTTTATGTAAATAATGTCAGTCGATGGATTTGGAAATAGTTGAAATTTATTTTGAGTTAGTTCAAAAACTCCTGTTGTTGTACTTGTTGTATCATTAACCCATAATTGACCATTGCTGTTATATTTAATTACGAAACAGTCGTTGTTACCAATACTGGAAAAATTAAGTGTGGCTGCCGATGGGTCAATGTCGGCATTTGTTCCGTAAAGTTGTCCTGTAATTATTGCGTTATTTTCCTGGTCAACTGAAAGCCCTGCACAAATGCTGTTGGCTGTGCTACCAGTACCACCAAAGTTGAAAGCCAAATAGCAGGTTGAAAGATTGTTGCTGTATTTTGCAATGAATACATCGGCTGTTGTTGAATTGGCTGTTCTTGAAATTGTTCCGAAAGTGGCTGTTCCGTTCATCCAACCTGTAATATATACATCGTTGTTTTTATCAAAATTTACTCTGTGTCCACCGTCACCTGCACCACTACTCATACCAACAGCATAACGCAAATTTCCGCTTGTATCGTAAGTTGTAAGGTATAAAGCAGAGTTGGTAATATTGGTTGTGCCAGCAGAAGGGTCAAAATCAACAGTTCCAGTTCCACTTAATCGTCCCGTAAAATATGGGTTTCCGTTGTTGTCGCAACGGAGTGAACCGGGAGAAACAATGTCTTGTGCTGCTGCACCTATCTTTTTTACCCAACTCAATATTCCGTTTGATGTGTTGTATTTGGCAATAAACATATCTGTAACTCCACTGCTTGTTAAGGTTGTAGAAGTACCAAGGGGATTGAAGTTTATGTTTGAGCCCCGGAAATTTCCTGCTACATATAAATTTCCACCTGCGTCTAAATCACAGGTAGCATACCCTTCGGTAAATACGCTTGTACATTGGGCATCCAGCATTACAACCCATTGACAAATTCCATTGGTGTTATACCTGGCAATAAATAAACCTGCAAGTGTGTCGGGTAAAGTGTAATTCATTGCCGTTCCCAATGGATTGAAATTTATTGTACCATGAAAACCTCCAACTACATAAGAATTTCCGTTTGCATCTGTTGCAATGTCCCAGGCTCTTTCCTGAGTGTTTGCGCCCGCATTGCCAAGTCCGAAAGCCCATTGATAATTTCCGTTTTGGTCATACTTGGCAACAAAGCAATCTTCGTTTCCCTGTGTGGCAACAGTGCCACCCCCTGCTGGATTAAAGTTAGCATTTAAAGAGCCAGTTGTTGTGGTACTACCAAAATAACCTGTTACATAAATGTTTTTTGCAGCATCACAATCAATTCCGTGAGGAGCTTCGCTTGTATTTGTTCCACCAAAGCTTTTTGCCCAAATCAATTTACCGTGTCTGTCGTATTTGGTTAAAGCTATTTCAGTGGGTGCACCAGGTGCAGTTAAATTTGTTGTTCCATTCGGATTCACATTGATGGTGTTTTGAAACAGTGAACCATTGATGTAGTTGGTGTCTGCATCCACCGCACTTGCTTTGCCATATTCCATTCCTGTGCTCGCATATAAAAGTGCTAGCCTGTTTTGTGCGTTTAATGGGTTTGTTATACAAAAAATCAAAGTGGCTACTAAATAAAATGCTCTCATGTTAAATTATATTATTGCTTTACTATTCTGGTTGAACTTACAACAGTATCCGTGCTATCAAAAATCTGTACGTAATATACCCCACCAATTAAACCTGTAATGTCTAAATCCTTAGTGTTATTGCAAAACATCACCTGCCTGCCCATAGCATCAAAAAGATAAATTTTATACTGAGGTAAAAGGTGTGAAAAGTATAAATTATTTGAAGCAGGGTTTGGATAAACACTTATTTTTTGCCAGGCATCTGCTTCCTTAATAGAAGTAGTTGAAGGTTGCCACCATAGCAAATTATCTACCGAAACATCCACACCATTACCATTATTATTGAGAATTCGCACATGGGTTACAGCTACGTTATAATTGGCCCCGGAGGTTGATGTATTTAAAGTAATTGTAATATCGTTACCCACCTGGTGCCAGGTGGCATTATCATATTTTGCCCACAGTTGTAATTTACTATCTCCAATTTTTCTAATCTCGTAGCTTACACTGTCTATGGCAGTAAAGGGTTCAGTTTGTAAATTAGTTGTCCCTGCCTGATGCCAGAAACTTTTCCGGATGAAGTAACAATCATCCCAAACCAATAATCGCCAAACGTACCACCCAGCCAGTGATTCATTTGACCACGTATATAGCAGCCGGCAACAGCATTTGTTCCTAAGAAGCTAAAATCTGCAACATTGGTGAATGTCCATCGGTGGTTCAAATTACCTGAAATAGCATTTAAAGTTTGGGGCAAATCCAAAAAACCGCTTAAACGAATTTGTGCCGATGAAGGTGGGGAAATAAGATGCGCCATGCCGCCTTGCACCCTTACAGTATAATTTGTGTCCTGCTGTGAAGGATTATCGTTTGGTCCATAACGTAATTGTAATGGAGAATAACTACCATTATCAAAATCAACCTGCAGGGGCAGCTGTGCATTGGTTTGAATTGCCAAAGCACTTGCAATTACAATTGTTAAGATGATTTGCTTCATTTCTGTAGTATGCTTATTTTTTTATACTGCAAATATATAGTAAAAATATAAAACAACAACACAGAAGTAAAGTAATTTTTATTTCCTACATTTGTGAAGTATTTTCAACTAAAAGCAATGCAAGGTAAAAAAGTAGTCGAACTGGTCAATCTGTTTGAAGCGTTTCATAATGAAACGGAAAGCGATGATATGAAGGAGTTTTCGGTTTGGCTTAACCGAAGAATGCACGAACCTAAAAAGCACAAAGCCAAAGGAGTCACAAATGTTGAAGATAACCGCTTTATTGTTTGGAATATTCATCGCCTTTCCAAATATTTTCGTTGGTATGCAAAGAGTTTTTTAAATGCCAATGGTTTAAATAATATGGATGAATATTTCTTTTTGGTGTCAATTAATAATCGTGGAACTCCTGCAAAGAATGAAGTTTACAAGGATACAATTTCTGAACTTACAACCGGTACTCAGATGATGAAGCGACTGATAGATATTGGTATGGTCAAAGAAATTGCAGATAAAAAAGATAAGCGAATCAAAAGAGTTGAACTTACCGCAAAAGGCAGGAAAACCAGAGAAAACATACTTGAACAGTCGAAAAAAGATTTATTGTTGAAGGCAGGTAATTTGTCTGAAGAAGAAAAGGTTCAATTGCAATCATCCTTAATTTACCTTGAAAAATTCCATAGTGAAATTTATCAAAATGATGCAGATAAGTCGATTGATGAAATTTTGTCAAAGTACCAGTTTTAAGTTACAGTTTTTAATCAATTCATTTTATTTGCCTACA
Source organism: uncultured Bacteroidota bacterium (assembly GCA_903907885.1). GTDB lineage: Bacteria > Bacteroidota > Bacteroidia > UKL13-3 > UKL13-3 > RGVD01. The sequence goes on along the minus strand of CAIVPY010000060.1, from coordinate 3,379 downwards.
TATGAATCAGAATAATTACCCTAGATGTTTTATAACAGCTATGATATTTAGTAGTTCCTATAAAACAAGAAAGGTGGCCTAGGCCACCTTTTCTCAATCATTAAATGTAAAAGAAAGTACAATAAAGCAATCTTAATTGAATGAGATTGCTTCACTTCGTTCGCAAAGACGTTCAATTATGAAAGAAATCTATTTAAAACTCCAACACTGTAAACATTACCCTGCGGTTTTGTTTACGTCCTTCGTCTGTGGCATTGTCTGCTATAGGCTGTGTTTCACCATAACCCACGGCTTTTAGTTGCCCTGCACTCACACCTTTTTGTGTCAAATAATTCATTACTGAATTGGCGCGGTTTTGTGATAACGATAAGTTCTTAGCATCATCACCTACATTATCAGTATGACCACTTACTTCAACCACCATTTGAGGATTGTCTTTAAATATATCAGCCATTTTGTTTAAGATATTGTATGAAGTGCTCGTTAATTTATCTGAGCCAGTTTCAAAGTTGATGGCACTTAACTTAAACACCAATCCTTTTTCAATTTTTGGTTGTTTCAATACCACATCATACTTAGTACCTTTTTCTGATTTTGATAGGTCGATGGTTTCTTCTGCTGGTATATAACCTTTGGCTGTTACACTCATTTGATACACACCAGGGGCTAAATAGAAGCTACTGATTCCTGAATTATCACCTTGACCTTTGTACACAATGTTATTGCCTTTAGTGATGGTGATGTAACCTGGCACAGGGTTGCCATATTTTTCATCTTTCATGTTCACATTCACGTTCACTTTTTCTGCATTTGGGTCTACGGCTTTTACCTCTGGTTTAACTACTGGAGCTGGTTCTTTATGGTTTTTACAAATTCTAAATGCCAATTGAATCTCTTGTGTTCCGCTAGATGAGAAGGCATTATAGGTAGAACCCACATTGTATTGATAGGCATAAGCTATATGCAAATTGTTCCATCTAAAGCCTAAGCCAGCCAACATACTTTGGTCAGTTCTATAACCTAATTGACCTGTTACAGTTTCTTTCCAGGTAGCAATTCCCATCACATCATATACCACACCCACTTCTTTGTAGTTTCTAGCCATCATCATTGGAGTTAATTTCCATTCTTTATCTTTGGTCATGTAATCATAAGATAGATTGAAATTAACTTGATTTGAATAGTTTCCAAATTGATCAAAAATATGAGGTATTGATGCACCTAGTTTAATTGTTTTGTAATTGTAGATGGCTCCAAAACCCACATCAAATCTACTATTATTAAAAACTTGGTAGGCAGGATCATTTTTTATTTGTGTTTGCACCTTATCGGTATTCAATGAGTTGTTGCTATAACCCACGCTTAAGCCCAATGACAAATTTTGTTTATCATCTATTTTTACATTATAAGCATACATACCATTAATGGTTAAATAATTTACTAAAGAGCGGTTATCGCTTAATAGCATACCACCTATGCTTGCGTTTTTTCCAAGTTTACCATGTCCTCCCAAGGTATAAGCTTTAGGAGCATCTGGCAAATCTGTCCACTTATTGTGGCTATTTAGAAACACATTGATGCAGTCATTGCCACCCATTGCAGCAGGGTTGATAAGAAAAGGATTGATGGTATAAAGATTATAGGAAACAGGCTGTTGTGCTTGGGCATGCATACCCATCACAAGTCCTAGTATTATTGTTTTAAATATATTTTTCATGGATAAATCTTCTTAATAATAATAAATAAATAAATTAGTTGTTTTTGATTAATAAAGCTCCTCTTTTGTTAATTTTAGGGCCTTTTATCATGTAATAGTATTCGGCTGATGGAACTAGATTGCCATCCACTTTTCCATCCCAAGGTTTATCATAACCAGTTTGACTGAATACTTCTTGACCAAATATGTTATAAATAACTATCAAGTGATCTTTTAATTCGGTTGCATTTTCAATTTCCCATGTATCATTTAATCCATCTCCATTTGGAGAGAATGCATTGTTTATTTTTTCAACTACTGCTATTTCTGTGAGGGTTGTGAAACTGCTTTTTGCGCCATAGCTTGTACCTACACTGTTTATAGCATAGGCTCTGAAATGGTAGGTAGTTGAAGCTGTTAAACCAGTTACATTTTGTGAGAATGAACCTAAACCAGCTCCTATTACAACTTTTGCATTGGATGTGGTAGGGTTGGCAGTAGTAGCAAATACAATTCCTCTTTCTGTTACACTTGAACCTCCATCGTTGCTTACGTTTCCTCCTAAGTTAGCACTTGAGGTGGTAATTAAACTTATTGAACCGGTTGTAACAGTTGGTATAGAAGGAGCAGTAGGAGTAACTGTAATTGTTAGAGCCAAAGAAGTATCTAGACAAGAAACTCCTGCTATAACAATGCGTTTAAAATACGTTGTTACAGTTAGTGACGATGGCGAATAATCCTTGCTTGTACTTGCTCCTGCAGCATTGTTGTATCCTGAATTTAGAGAAGTAGAACTAATCCACTGATAAGTGAATGTACCACCTGTTGGCGTATTACCTGTTAAAGTTGCAGGTGTTGATCCACTGTTAATGGTTTGGTTTGACCCAATGGTATTAGAGCTAATGCTTGAGACAGTGATTTTTGTTGCCGCAGTAGTATCAGCCGTATAATCCCAATAGTAGGCACGTTTGAACCAAGTGTTTGTTGTTAAAGCCGTGGTTGAATAATTCTTCAAAGTATCTGCACCTCCAGCTGGAGCATATCCAGTAGTAGCAGAGGTGGTTGACTTAAGCCATTTATAGGTAAAGGGTCTGTTGTAATAATTAATCACATCACTTCCAAGTAATGAGGTAGATGACCCTGAGCATAAAGTTTGTGCACTAGAAATGGTATCATTTGCAATTGGATAACGTTGTCTTAGAATACTTAAGTGTCCAGTATTTTCCGAGTTAATAATATCAGGCTTTCCATCTAAATCTATATCTGCCATTTCAAGTGCAACCCAAGAAGAATTAGTCGTACGAATTGAACCTGTTTGGTTAAAAATGATGTCTCCTTGCGTACTCTTATTTTGAAAAATTCGTATAGAATCTTGATCAGAACTATAGGTAATGATATCTGGTAAACTATCACCATCTAGATTTCCAATAGACATAGATCGAATGCGCTTAACATTTGGTATAAATATTTTCGTACTAAAAGATATATTACCAATTGTGCTTGTATTTGCAACCATAGCAATTCTTGATACATTCGTTTGGTTGAAAATTACATCTAATTTTCCGTTTCCATCCAAATCAGACATTAATAATTCAGATGCAAAAGTATCTGCTGAAAAAGTTAATGCACCAGCAAAGGTTATATTACCTGATGAAGATGTATTTCTATAAATTGAAAAGGTGT
>CAIVPY010000059.1 GCA_903907885.1 uncultured Bacteroidota bacterium | reverse complement strand
CTATCAATCAACCACAATAGACTTGCTAATCTGCAAACCATCAGCCAAATCGAAAATAAAATAATATTGTCCTTTAGCTAAGTTGCCAATGTCTAGCATATTATTCTCTTGTTTCAGTAAAACACTTTTAACCACCCTCCCTCCTATGTCTGTTATCGTTAAATGTGTTTCCATTAATGGATGTTTTAAGGTGATGCCAATTGTGTTTTTGGCAGGGTTAGGAAAAATCTGAACGAGTTCTGATTTATCATATTTTATAGCATTGACATTGGCAGTTACATCACGTTTGCCCAAAGCATATTCACCTGTTTTAAAATTATTAACTGTAATCTTACCAATTTTATCGTTTTTACTCCCTCCTGTTGTTAAAATATAGTCAGACACAAGCTGCCATTTTTCGGTTCCATTTGGTCGATACAGCATAACAAGAGAGTCCTCGTTTTTATCAATAAATTCATTGTCGAGCCAACCAGAGTTTGAAGGATTTGCAGGAGTTGTTCCATCATAATTAAAAAATCCTTGTGCTTTAAAATTTACAGGAAGAAAACCATTTATAATCCAATGTCGTTGGTTTGAAATTCTAATGCCAGCAGGGGCTACCTCCCACCAATATCCACCCGTCCAATTGTGTTCAACAGAGATTAGAGTTGAGTCGGATGCTGTTTGTATGTTAATGCCAAAAAGAGCATCTGAAAAACTTTTAAGTCCAGTTCCTTTCAAATATTGACTTTGAATGGAGCGTGCTTTGAATAGCTTATCATCTATATCAACTATGGCATAAAACTCTTTGGCAAAGTTTATTTTTCCAATATCAAAAGTATATAAGCCATCATTGTTAAACACAAAATCACGGGTTATCTGAATATTATTTTTATCAAAAAAGCTAATACTTAATGGTATAGAATTGAAAGAAAATGAAGTGTTTTTTAAATCCTGTGCAAGCTGAACAGATATAATGCCATTGTTAATCTCAGACTTAACAACCCTGATAGTAAACAAACTCGGATGGCTAACGTACATATTAAAAAAAGCATCTAAGTCTTTGGCAGTAAATTTTTTAAATTCGGTTTTAAGATCTTCTGAGTTTGCGTTTTTAAAAGAGAATTTTTGCTGATATGATTTACAAGCATTAAAAAATGCGGTATCACCCATAAACGAGCGAAGCGAATGAACAACCAATGCACCTTTTTTGTAAACGGTAGTACCATAAGTAGCATTGTGAGGGGCGTTGGATAAGGCAAACAAACTTCCATCTTTGGCAGCAGCAAACCTCAAAGTGGTGTTCCAATTGCTTTTTATTTCAGTGTGATAAGCCTCTTTGCCATATAAACATTCGAGGAATTGTGCTTCGCAATAACTTGCCCATCCCTCGTTTAGCCACATATCTTCGGCAGTTTTGCAAGTTACATGATTGCCCCACCACATATGTGATAGCTCATGGGCAAAAAGTGTTTCGTAATTGGTAGTGCCATCAATGGCAAAAAGTGGATAAGCTATACTGGTAGCATGTTCCATAGCACCACCATCAAAGGGCACTGCAACATACCCTGCTCTTTCAAAAGGATAAGAATCAAACTTATCTTCAAAACAAGCAAGTGCAGCATTCAAGTTTACAAAAGATGCTTTTAATCGATTGCTATCCTGCGCTTGGCAAGCTATTAAGACAGGAAAGGTTTTGTTTATACCCTTAAAATCGTATTGAATAAAAGCGTAATTAGATATAGCTACCGAAGCTAAATAAGTAGGTATTTCGTCTTTTAATGACCAATGCCACGTTATGCTGCCATCTGGGTTTATGGTTTCAGGCGTTTTTGTACCATTACACACTGCTTTGTATCCGCTATCTGTTGTTATTTGAAAATTGTAGGTTGATTTATCAGTAAAATTATCAACGCAAGGAAACCAGCTTCTGCCAAAATTATGGGGATTAACTGTAAAACCTACTCCCATATTAAAGGCATAATTACCCGTGAAATAAAAACCTCCCCAACTAGGGTCTTGTATGGGTTGTCCACCATATTTAATTTGTAAACGAATGCTATCGTTTAGCGCAACTGGGTATTTAAAATTAACAAAAAGTTCAGAATCGTTTTGTGAAAACAAAAGACTATCTCCATTAGCTAAAATCCAATTCACTTTTAGTTTTGCCAAATCAAGCCTAATACTGCTAAGGTTATTGACTTTAGATTGTAAGGTGATCGTAGTCGAACCTTCAATGGATTTACTAGCAAAATTTCTAATACTTAGATTAATTGAATAGTTTTTTATATCAAACAAATTGCTTCTGTCGTCAGCCAAAATGGTTTTACTTGAAAGCAATAAAAGCCACGCAAATAGTATGTAGTTTTTCATGAGAATGGAAAGCAATTTACACAGGTTTTGGTAATTGTCGAAATTTTATATTGAACCTAGCAATCAGAAGTTAAAAAATATAGCCATTAACTAAGATATTAATCTAGAAAATAGGTT
>CAIVPY010000058.1 GCA_903907885.1 uncultured Bacteroidota bacterium | reverse complement strand
TCATTAAACCAGTGATAACAGTCTGCGGGAACAGCATTCTACTAATAATTAAAAGAAGATATATATTAAAGATTTTATATCCTTCCTTTAAATCCACATTGTAAGCAAATTCAAACAAGTATTTGCTTGAAAATAATAACACAATTGTTCCGGGAAACACCCAATACATTAATTTTCGTGAAGAATTTTTCAGTTTACTTAAGCTTTGATATAGCATTCCTTCTTTGTTAAACTTAGCAATTTCGCCACTGTAAATATTACTTAGTGAATTGGCCAGTATTAAAAAAACAGGTAATTCTTTTGCCCCATATCTAAAAATGGCAAATTGTGTCTCGTCATAATAATATTCAATAATATAACTATTAATATATTCAACACTGCCGGCCAACAATATACTGAACATAAATGGCATCACTTTTATCATAAATTGTTTTATGAGTCGAGTGTGGAAACTTATGGTTGAGTACTTCATTAATAATATGATGGTGTAATTAAATTTAACCATGGCTAATATCAGAAGTAAATTAACCGATAGGTTTAGCGATTGCCTAAAAAACAAAGGCAAGCAAAGCAATAACATGTGGGCAGCATATGTGCTTACACCCCAAATAAGCATTGATTTGTACTTTCCTTTTAGATAAAAGATATAATCGGTAATAAAGGTTGGGGTATTTAGGAATACTACAATTCCAAAAATCTCAAACAAATCAATATCCTTACCTTTTGCATGGCCAATAATAATTGTAATAGCACCGGCAAGCAAGGAAAAAACAGTAAGCAACGAAAACGCATTGAACAATATGCGTTTTTTTGTACTATCATCAGAACCGTTGTAGAATGGAATAAGGGTATTGCAGATACTGGCCACCCAAAAAAAGCTAAGACTAGAGCTTACCAACATCAACAACTCATATCTACTTATAATGCTTGTTCCATAGCCTCCACTGTATCTAAAATAGGATATTTTAGCCAACAATATAGAAATCAAAAACATACTACCAAACCGTAGAAATTGGTTTATCTGTAAGCTATTGAATTTATCTAATTTAAAATTGCGTAGGGCCAAAATGAGTACTTTACTAAAAGGCGAATGTGCTAAATTATTTTAATTTTTACTAATTACACCTTTATTAGGCAAACTCCCATTGAAGAATTTGGCATTTGAACACCATGTCATTGTCTATTTCGGTAAGTTTAACTTCAGCAATTTCGTTTACTAAGGATGGGTCGTATGTAGTTTTTACTTTGATATAATTCTCGGTAAATCCAAACATCATGTTATGCTCATTATCCGCTTCCCACAACACTTTATAGGTTTTGCCAATATGTTGCTCATAGAAAAACCTGCGTTTTTTGTCACTTAGAATATGAAGCATTTTGCTTCTATCAGCACGGGTATGTATATACACCCTGCCCGGAAGCTTATTGGCTGTGGTATTAACTCTTTCGCTGTATGTAAACACATGTAGGTAAGAAATATCAAGCTGGTTGAGGTAGTTATAGGTTTCTAAAAACTCTTCTTCCCCTTCTCCGGGAAAACCAACAATCACATCCACACCAATGCAAGAATGAGGAATAAGAGTTTTAATTTTTTCAACTCTTGAAGTATATAATTCAGTCACATACTTTCTGCGCATGGCAGTTAGAATAGCATCAGAACCCGATTGTAATGGAATATGAAAATGAGGTACAATTTTGTTTGATTTGGCTGCCAATTCAATAATTTCATCAGTAAGCAAATTTGGCTCAATGGATGAAATTCTAATCCTTTCAAGACCATCAACATTTTCTAATGCTTGCAATAATCGATAGAAATTCTCACCTATATTCACGCCAAAATCACCAGTATTCACACCTGTTAGTACTATTTCTTTTATGCCTTGATCTACAATTTCATGAGCTTGAATAACGATATTTTCTATGTTATCGCTGCGGCTTTTACCCCTAGCAAGTGGAATTGTACAAAATGAACAAAAGTAATCGCAACCATCTTGCACTTTTAGAAAAGTGCGAGTTCTATCGCCAATGGAATAAGAAGCATGGTAATCTAAAACCTCTTTTATTTTGCCTTCTTTCACTTCGGCAATAGCTTTCTTTTCAGTGTTTTTAATATATTCGCTAATATTAAACTTTTCGGCAGCACCTAACACCAAATCTACTCCTTCGATTTTTGCTATTTCGTAAGGTTTAAGCTGGGCATAGCATCCAATTACTGCAACAAAAGCCTGTGGATTTTGACGTAAGGCCTCTTTTACTATTTTCTTACATTTTTTATCCGCATTATCCGTAACCGAACATGTATTAATCACATATACATCAGCACCTTCTTCAAATGCCACTTTAGAGTATCCATCATTAACAAGACTCCTGCCAATACTGGAGGTTTCAGAGAAGTTAAGTTTGCAACCCAGTGTATAAAATGCTACCGATTTTGTCATGATAAGGTGGCAAATATAAGTTGCGAGGCAAATATTAACTAATCAAATTGAGAAGAAGATACAATGTAGCAAATGAAACCCGAAGGTTTAGAAAAATTTAGTTCATGTGCATCTTAGGAAACCTAAAGGCTTCACTATCATGTATCATTAGGTCGTGAACCTGTATCGAAATGTATTTGTAAATAGGAAACTGCTCCACTATTTCAAAAACAGCTTCCGCATTTTTGCAATTAAAAATAATCCAACCTAAAGTTCGTTCTGTGTTTATTGAGTAGCTTTGGATAGTTCCATCGTTTATCAATTGCGAGATATAGGCCCTATGAGCAGGTATCATTTTCATGAAATCATTATCAATCACCTCAGGCAATTCAAGTTCAACCATAAATAATCTTTTCATATCAACAAATATTTAGAATTATAATCACAATTTGCATACCCTATATAAAAATATGACAGATTAGACACACTAAACAACTCATATTGAAAGTGTATAAGTTTTGTAGATATGAATTAAGTTAATTTTATTTTTGCTTGAAATGATCAAAGAATATAGAAGCTATTTATTTGAAGACAGAGAGATAAGCTGGCTTAAATTTAATGAAAGGGTGCTTCAAGAGGCTGAAAATCCTGAAACCCCTCTGATGGAAAGATTGAAATTTTTGGCTATTTTCTCATCCAATCTTGATGAGTTTTTTAGGGTTCGTGTAGCCCAAATTAGAAAAATACAAAGGGTCAACGGAAAAAAGTCCATTTCTGAATACCAATCATCACCTGATGATATTTTGTCAGAAATACAAAGGACTGTTGTTACCCTTCAAGACAGGTTTACTGAAATATACGAGAGAGATATTTTAATTCAATTGGCTAAAAAACAAATATTTCTTATCAATGAAACCAATTTGGATGAAGAGAAACACAATTTAATAAAAAAATACTTTACAAGCACAGTTCTCGCTCAGCTTTTTCCAGTTGTCATTGATGATTTAAAAAATGTCCCTCATTTGAGAGATCGCTCCATCTATCTAGCAGTAAGAATGAGCAGCAGTAGTCAGAAAATTGAACCTAAACATGCACTTATCGAAATCCCATCAAGTGTTCTAAGTCGTTTTTATGTACTGCCTAAAATAGATAACAATACCTATATAATTATTTTAGAAGATATAATAAGGGCTAATCTTAAGCGCATTTTTTCTATTTTTGATTTTGACCATTTTGAAAGCTATATCATAAAACTCACACGTGACGCAGAGTTTATTATTGATTCGGATGAAACTGATTACTCGATAAGTTTCTTGGAAAAAATACAAAAAAGTTTAAAACAAAGATCCAAAGGAAGTCCTACTCGCTTTGTTTACGATGAGAGAATGCCTAAACCCATGTTGGAATTATTGGCGCATAAACTCGAACTTAAACATGTAAATCTAATACCTGGTGGCCGATATCATAATTTCAAAGACTTTATGGATTTTCCAAAAGTTGGGACTACAGAAGATTATTTCGAAACCATGCCAACACAGCCAGTACTCGAACTTGACATAGCCAAAAGTCTGTTTGATGTTGTTTCTAAAAAAGATATCGTGTTAAACCACCCTTTCCAAAGTTTCGATTATTTGATTAGGTTTTTGAGAGATGCCGCTATCGACCCAAATGTTTCGACCATACGAATAACACTTTATCGTGTAGCCAAACAAAGCAATGTGGTTAATGCGCTTATAAACGCTGTTAAAAATGGCAAAAAAGTAATTGTTTTAATGGAATTGCAAGCTAGATTTGATGAAGAGTCTAACATCTATTGGACAACAAAACTACAAGAAGCAGGTGCTCAAGTTCATTTCGGAAAGCAAGGCCAGAAAGTACATTGTAAAATATGTCTTATAACACGAAAAGAAAATGGAGTGCCTATGAAATACGCACATCTTTCCACAGGCAATTACAATGGAGTTACATCAAGAACATACAGCGATTTGGCTTTGTTTACCAAAGATTCTAGACTAACTCTAGAAGTTGAACAATTGTGCGATAGTCTTTTCGTAAATTCCAAAAGTGTTTCATACAAACATCTTTTGGTTGCACCCGAATTTATGAAAAAACAATTCTTGGATTTAATCGACAATGAAATTCAAAACATCAAACGAGGTAAACCAGCATTTATTATTGGTAAAATGAATAGCCTTGTTGACATCGAGATCATAAAAAAACTTTATGATGCAAGTCGTGCAGGGGTTGAAATAAAATTGATTATAAGAGGCATTTGTTGTTTAGTGCCTGGAGTAAAAGGACTGAGCGAAAACATTACCGTTACTAGCATTATTGATAGATATTTAGAGCACACTAGAATATACATTTTCGGAAATATGGGTGATACAAAAATCTACCTTTCTTCGGCCGATTGGATGACAAGAAACCTTCAAATGAGAATAGAAGTGGCTTTTCCAATATATGACGAAAATGCTAAAAAAATTATTTCAGATATTATCAATATTCAACTTAGCGATAATACCAAAGCAAGACTGATAAGCATTGAAAATACCAACAAATATGTGAGTAACGAAAATCAAAAAAGGATTCGTGCTCAATATGATACATACGAATATTTAGCAAGCAAAAATTAACTAAAATTGAATTCTTAGCTTAGCCAATTAATATTAATCATACTATTCAAATATCCTCCACCTCACACCCGTTCTTAATCCCATCAAGGGTAATGGAGAATTAACCGTGTAATAAAATCCTTTATTTACCCAGTCTTGGTTAATATGTTCGTAAACAAAATAGATAACAGCCTTACGTAGTTTAATGTTTGCAAAAGCATTTATCATCGGATAGTTTCCTATTAAAGTTTTGTCCTGAATGTAGAAACTTCTATTTGCTGGGTTATATGCGTTTCCATAATAGGATGTGTTGTAATAAATATCAGTACCTATTTGTAGTGTAACTTTGTTTTTAAACATAGGTGTTTCAAAATAATACCTCAACATTGCCGAAAGCTCTGGTAAACGGATTAAATCATTGTTTGTTTTTTGATACACAAAGCGGTTATCAAAATAGAAACGCCATACTTTAAACATTTTCTGAACTTCCATCTGTTGCATCAATATCACATCAGCACTTTGTTTTGGCGTCATGGTTCTATCATAATATACCCAATTAGCTAGTAAATACTGGTTAAAATTTACATAAAAGTTATTTTTAAACTTGCGAGTATTTAATGCAATATGCCAATTACTAATATTGGTTTTTAAGAAATCATTGTCCCATCTAAAACTGTAGCTGTAAAATTGGTTAGATGTAAAATCTGGTCTGAATAAATGGTTAAAGGCTCCTCCCGACAAATCAAATAAAGCTGTTCTGAAACTAGCATCTGCTGCTAGTTTCAAATCATTTTGGTTATAGCCTGTTGCAAAATAGCCCCCATAGGCTTTGAACGAAATTGAATTATTGTCGAATTTTTGTCTTTCAATATTTCCTTCTAGTAAAACATTATTAAAACTGTTTAGCTTATCATGTTGTGAAACCGAAATATATTTATGGCTGATTGCTACTTCTAAATATCTTCTTTCGTTTGCTTTGTTGGTATCGTTATAAAGGGTGTATGCCAATCGGTTTGAAATTTGACCGTAATACAATGAATCGAAACGGGTGTATGATTTTATACCATTTAGTGAAGTGTAAAGTGTATCGTAAAAATAATTCGGCATTAATGTTTGATTGCTATCCCCTACCGAATTAAAAATATAACTTAAATTTTCGGCTTTGAAAGTATTCGAAAAATACCCCCTCGAATGAAAGGTGTATGTGGTGTCATCCTTTGTGATAAGCTCATCTGTTTTGCCAAAATGGAAGTATTGCTTCAAGTAAATGCTGTTGTTTTTAAACCTAGTCTCGCTATTCTGCAACCTCACTTCAGCTGTTTTACTAGCCCCAGTCAAGTATTCAAAAGCCGAATCGCTGGTAATACCAGCATTTTCGTCCACCACACCATAGTTAAAATTCAGACTTAACAACATGTCGTATTTGCCCGATTTGCTTTGATAACGATTAAACACTTGTGTATGATAGGTGTTGGTATATTGCCTTAAATAATACCCTTTAGATGTTACCCCATAATAATCAACGCCAAAATTCCAACGAGGGGTTATATTTTGCGAATGCTTTGCATACAATTGTTGTAATTCGTTAAAACCTTGAGTGTATGTAAAATCCGAGTATGGCAATTTGGTATTGAAGTATTTAGTATTCTCGGGTCGTTTGAAATAGGTTTCAAAAGGATTAAAGCAAAGATTGAAATCCATAGGCCTATTACCATTAAAAACAAGGCTTTGCCCTGGTGTTCCAACATTTCCCAAATCTTGAAATACTCCCCACTTTCGATACATGGGATTGTTTATTTCTTCCCTTTGCATACTGGTGTCGATGTGGTAAAATTGTCCGTTGTGGTCTATTTCAACCTCGCTTATGTATGATGTAGGGAAATAAAGTGGTTTTACTTTCTTTTTAGACTGTACAGGTGTTTGAGGAAGAATTTCAATTCCTGCAATGCTATCTATAACCTGAGCATTCATCGAAATAAATACAGAAATGAACAGAACAATTGTTACAACTATTTTCTTTATCCTGTAATTACTCACCTTTTATCTTAATTGCTTTTTTAATGGTTCTACTTTGACTTGTAATTACTTCTGCAAAGTAAACTCCAATAGGCCAATTTTCAGTATCCGCTTCAAAAGTATTGATACTAGGACAAAGCTTCAAATTTTTTTGTACCCACACCCTACCCTGAATGTCTGATATGCTAACAGATTCAATTTTTTGCTCAGTATGTATAAATATTTTGTTGCTGAATGGGTTCGGGAAAATATTTAAACTTTGAGTTTCTGATATTTCATTCATATTACTAGCACTGCTATCTACCCTCAACACCCAAATTCCCGAACGTAAATCGCTAGCAATAATTTTATTTGAAGGTAAATAAGGATATACACCCCAGCAACCTTTGTAGTTGTTATAAACCTTAGGGGATTCTTTTGCCGTATCAAACCAACCTGCTTTTATGGGATTATAAGGGTCGGCAAGATTCCAACATACAACCCCATCGTGATACGCTGAGGCTATAGCGTATTTGCCTTTCCAAAAAGCATTGTGTGGCATTGCCTGTGGATTTGAGTTAAAAACACTCACAAACTTTGGATTAACAATATCACTCACGTCAAAAATCTTCACACTTAACCCTTGGTTTTCGTCAGTAAACATTAGATATTTACCCGAATCGTCCAACCAACTACTATGGTTATAACCGTTTTGTGGATAATTTGAAATCACACTAATTATTTTCTGTTGACTCAAGTTGCGTAAATCATAAATAAACAAACCCGGGTATTCACAAGATAAATAAGCTGTATCATGCCTCACATACATTTCATGAACTCGGGTAAACAATTTCTGACCATTTCCGTTTTTGGGCACATCTAATTCAGCCAAAAAAACTGGATTTATAGGATCTGCCAATGATACGATATCCATAGCACTTAAGCCTCCTGTTTTGGTATTGCTACACATGTACATACGCTTGCTTGCCGAATCAATAAAAATAGTGTGTGAGAAAAAACTTAGGTTATTTGACTCATAAACTTTGTGAACAGAATCGGGCAAATAGTTTAAATCAAAAATTTGTAATTGTCCCACTCCTGTTGCTCTGTCGCTAACGCAATAAACGTAGTGTTGATAGACTTCGTAGTCTCTATTGGTGGCATAATTACACGAGCCAAATTCCACATCGCTTTTTACCATTTTGTTATCTG
>CAIVPY010000057.1 GCA_903907885.1 uncultured Bacteroidota bacterium | reverse complement strand
GCGTCATCTAACTTCTTCATCTCTTCGTTATATATCTGCTCAAACTTCATTTTATCATAGTCGATATTAAGTTTGGCGTTATCGCTGATTTTGTTTTCCAAAGCCTTTTTCAAAGCATCTTTATTCATCTCTACTGCCACATAGGTGCTAAAGTTTCCATCACTTTCTGGTACTGTTTTTTCGCATAGGATAGTTACATCATTCAACTGTTGGCTGATAATCTCGCGAGTTAGGTTGTTGTATTTACCTTTCATTTCCAAAGAATTAGCAGTTTGGTACTCATCTGCGTAACGGTCAGTAACTGAAGTGATTTTGGTTTCAACCAAACCAGCTAAACGCTGCTTGGCCACTACCAAAGCTTTTTCACGTGAAAGAGACAAATCAGAACTTTTTTGTGATTGGGTAGCTCTGAAAGCAGTTGCAGTTGAAGATCTGAATTCATCACAGGGTAAAGTGATAACATTCATACCAGACGCTTTATCAGTTACAGTTTTAGCGCCTTTTTTCGATTTACATGATACTGCAATGCTCAGCACGGCTATCATAATAATGCTTATTTTTTTCATGGTTTTGTGTATTTAATTTTAACAAATAAAAACTTATATTTTCAATTAGAAAATTTTATGCCAAAATAATTAATTGGGCAAAATAATTAAACAAACTTTACCCCATACATTTCTAACTCTTTCAAAATGGGCTTGTAAAACTCTTCATATAAAGGCATTTGCACGCCTCTACTTTTTATTTTACCCTGCAAAATAAGTTTAGTGGCAATAGCTAAAGGCAAACCAACCGTTTTGGCCATAGCAGTATAAATAGCATCCTCGCCTTTTACCACCAAGGTACTATCAGCCTTGTGGGTTTTATTACCTAGCTTATATTCAATCTCGTGTTTCATCACAATCATGTCTAAGTCGGTCTGTTCAAGTTTCCATTTTTGTTGAAGCAGGTTCTGCAATATCTGCGCAGGGCTTGCGTTTTTTAAACCAATCAAATCATTTGAAAGTAATCCTAACCAAGTTAATCTTTTGTATTCCTTTGAGTTTTTTCTGAAATTTAAAAATTCGGATAACTTATCTTCTATATTAGCATCATTAGCACCAGGAATAAATGCACACAGAAGCTTACGATAACTCATTTCATGGCTATGAGATATATGAAAAGTATCATCGGTCAAACCCAATTTTATTAAATTATTCCAATTAAGGCTATATCCCTTTCTTCTAAGCGTTCCGCGTAAAACTGTTTTTGCACTCGTTATGCCATAAGGTTCAATATATCCCAAAGAATCGCGGTTAGCATAGCTTTCAAACTTGCCATACCCTTTTACGTTCACATCTTCTGTTTGGGTAAAAATTCGATTGGCGGGTATAAATTTCACTTGAACGTCCTCTAAATATTTAGCTGTTGCCTGCCCAGCTAATATTACGTTTCTAGGGTTCCAAGTAAATTTATAATTCCAAGGATTGTTATCATATTCAGGAGCAACCAATCCACCACAATACGATTTAAAGGATACGATCTCGCCCCCTTTTGTTTGGATATCATGAATCATTTCCATGGCTGATAGGTGGTCGATACCTGGGTCTAAACCAATTTCATTCAAAAACAAAACATCCGCTTTCAAAGCTTGATTATGCAATGATTTCATTTCATCACTGATATAAGAAGCCGTTACTAAATGTTTCTTACATTTGATGCATTCTTTAGCTGCAAGTATGTGAAGGGTTGGGGGTAAAAGAGAAACCACTATATCCGCTTTCTTAATCTCAGCTTCACGTTGTTCTTTGTTAGATACATCCAAGGTAATGGCTTTTGCCAAAGGGTGCTTCTTAATTTTACTTTCTGCTAAGGCTAATGATTGGTCGGCTACTGTAATTTGCCAGTTCTCTTTTTTGGCGTTTGCTAACAAATATTTTATTAAATATGATGATGAAAGCCCCGCCCCAAGTACTAAAATATGTTGCATGAATTGCTATTTTTGAGTGAACGAAACTACATGAAGTATGGAAAACAACAAAATTTAACTAAACTTGAATAGATGGAAATAATAAAAAAGGAAGCTATCGTTAAAAAATATAGTAACGAAAACGAGTTATCAGCAATGGAAAAAGAATTGTTGCAAGCGGCTCACGATGCTACGCAGACGGCCTATGCACCTTATTCAAAATTCAAAGTGGGTTGTGCCATTTTATTAGAAAATGGTGTTGTTATCAAAGGAAGTAACCAAGAAAATATTGCTTATCCTTCAGGTTTGTGTGCCGAAAGGGTGGCCATTTTTCACGCAGGGGCAAACTATCCAAACGTACCAATTAAAATGATGGCGGTAACAGCCAAGGCGATAGACTATAAAGTAAACGAACCGGTGATGCCGTGTGGGGCCTGCCTTCAAAGTATCAGCGAGTTTGAGTTAAAATTTCAATATCCAATATGTATAATTTTACAAGGAGAAATAGGAGATATTTATGTAGCAGAAGGCACTAAAACTTTCCTACCTTTTCAGTTTTATATTAAAGAATTAGCCGGAGCTTAATTTAACTCATCCCTCCTCGTTTCTTGGCTCTTTTGCGTTCTACAGCCCTGTTGCGAGGTTTTGTTTTTAGTGGATTACGTCTTCTAGGACCGCCCAATTGTTGCTTTTTATTCTTGGCCTTTTTCTCATGAAACGAACCTTTGGGTGCAGTTTGTTTACGCAGCTTTAAGTAATTTTTACTTTTAACCACAGGCAATTCTTCCTCAGCAAAAACTGATGAAATCTCCACCTCATTAGGCAACACTTCAATATTTATGCTCATTTTCATCATTGCCTCAATGGCTTCAATGTACTCCTCTTCCACTTCGTTTATAAAAGTGATAGCAGTTCCATCTTTGTCGGCCCTACCAGTTCGGCCAATTCGGTGAATATAATCACCAGGAATATCGGGTGTATCAAAGTTTATAACATGGCTTACATCTGCAATGTCCAAGCCTCGTGCAGCAATATCGGTAGCTATTAAAATTCTTGTCTTACCTTCTTTAAACAGATTCAAGGCCTCAAAACGTTTGTTTTGTGATTTGGCTGAATGTATCAAACCAATTTGTTCTGAAAATTTAGAAGCTATTTGGGCAAACAACCTATCTGCTAGCTTTATTTTTGAAACAAACACCAGAACCTTGTTCATGGTTTCGTTCGTTTCAAGCAAATGCAACAAGAGATTTACCTTGGTAAAATAATTCGGAGGGGTATATCCCAATTGTTTAATTTGGGTCAAAGGCGTTCCATGTGCTGCCACTTCCACTTTCTGAGGGTTTACAAAAAATGTAGAAATTAGTTTTTCAACTTCTTCAGTTAATGTAGCTGAAAACAAAATGTTTTGATGCTTGGGAGGGAGCATATCCAAAATAGTGGTAAGCTGAGCCCTGAAACCAGTTTCAAGCATTTCATCCACTTCATCTATTACCAAACTTTGAATGGATTTAAGTCTTAAAGCACCTATGCTGGCCAAATCTATCAACCTACCTGGGGTGGCTACCAATACATCCACACCCTTAAAAACTTCAGCTTTTTGTGTATTGGTATTTGAACCACCATAAATACCCGTGTATCTTACTGTGATGTATTTGGTAAGTTTTTCAATTTCACCCACTACTTGCATCACCAACTCACGAGTAGGAACCAAAATGAGTAAACGAGGATATTTTTGCTCTGAATATTTCAATTGACGTAGCAGGGGCAACAAATAAGCAAAAGTCTTTCCTGTTCCCGTTTGTGCCAATCCAATCATATCGCAACCCGACATAATCACAGGAAAAGCCTTTTCCTGAATAGGAGTAGGATGAATGTATTCCAAGTCTGAAAGGGCGTTCAGTAAGGCTTTGTTTAAATTTAAGTCTTCGAAATTCAATATAAAAGTGTGTAAAAATTTGTCCTCAAAACTAAGCTAATTATCTCAAACGGCTAAACATAGATTGTTTAGCATCAAATAAGTGAATTTTGTAAAAAAGTAAAATCAATATTGAAAAACAATTTGCAGTACTTTGCATTGTTATTTAAAAAGAAAATTATGTTAAACTTTGAATTTAAAAACCCAACCAAAATCCATTTTGGTAAAGGATTGATAGCAAAAATAGCAGATGAAATTCCTGCCGATGCAAAAGTGATGATGTTATATGGTGGCGGAAGTATTAAAACCAATGGCATATACGAGCAAGTGAAAGCTGCACTCAAAAACTTTGAAGTGATTGAATTTGGCGGTATTCCGGCCAATCCAGAATATGATGTTTTGATAAAGGCCTTAAATATTATTAAAAGCGAAAAAATCAATTATCTGTTAGCAGTAGGAGGCGGTTCGGTTATTGATGGAACCAAGTTCTTATCATCAGCTGCTTTATATAATGGTGAAAACCCGTGGGACATATTACAAAAAGGCATTCGCACAGAAGTAGGAATGCCGTTTGGTGTTGTATTGACATTGCCTGCAACAGGTTCTGAAATGAATTCGGGTGCAGTGATTTCGAGAGCTGAAAACAAACAAAAACTGGGCATGGGTGGACCCGGCTTATTTCCTCAATTCTCCATTCTTGATCCACAAGTAGTAGCATCTATTCCGCCAAGGCAAATTGCCAATGGAATTGTAGATGCCTACACACATGTGTTGGAACAATACATGACCTATCCCATTGGGGCTTTGTTGCAAGACCGTATTTCAGAAAGCATCATGCAAACGCTTATGGAAATTGCTCCAAGCATTATGAAAAATCCTGCTGAATATGATACAGCTTGTGAGTTTATGTGGAGTTGTACCATGGCATTAAACGGGCTTATTCAAAAGGGCGTTCCTACTGATTGGACAGTTCATGCCATTGGTCATGAGTTGACGGTTTTATATGGCATAGACCATGCTAGAACTTTAGCTATTATTGCACCAAGTCATTATCGTTACAATTTCGAAAGTAAAAAAGAAAAATTGGCTCAATATGCCGAAAGGGTTTGGAAAATAAACGAAGGCACCACTGAAGAAAAAGCGTATGCCGCCATCAACAAAATGGAAGCTTTCTTTCACTCTTTAGGTATGGAAACCAAATTGTCTAAATACAGCGAAAACTATAGAGATGCCGCGCCATTTATTTTTAAAACATTTACAGAAAGAGGTATGACGGGCATTGGTGAACACAAAAACATAAGCCCTGATGATGTGGTGAAGATTGTTGAAATGAGTTATTGAAAATTTGTTCGCTTTAATCTAATTCACAGAATCTACGGATAGTTTGAAACCTACTTTAAAAAAAATATTTGCATTTATAAAACTATAGCAGATGGCATTACTTAACAATAGCGAATTTGATGTTTATTCTTTCTTAAAAAATGATTTTCTACATTTTGATTTAAGCAATGAAACACCCGTTGAGGTTAATGAAGAAAAAACTAGATATGAAAATATTTATCTTGACAAAAAAGAATTTGAAGAGTTTGATAATGTAGATATTCTTGTTTTTAAAAGTGGTGATATAAACATCAATTTAAAAGTGCATATCCGACAAGGATTAAACATAGCACCTTTAATAAATTTTATTAATGTGATTCATGAAGCTGGAATAGTTGATGAACTTGGAAATAAAACTTTTGAAAAAAGTGAATTACAAGAATTTTCAGAACTAAGATGGAATGGAAGATTTTTTAAAAGCACATCGCCTGAAATTAATATGGGAATGGATGGGTTTTATATTACAGTAAGTATTTTAGGGATAAAACAATAGAAAAGGCAAGGCTGCAACATTTATTTACCCTTAGCTTCGCTTTAATCTAACTCACAAGATTACGGATAGTTAGGAAAGCAAGGACTACAACGAACCTCATTAAACTATTTTGCATGCTATCATCAAATCTTCATTAAGAGAATAAACTGCACATAACCTATGGTAACCATCTGCTATAATAAC
This sequence comes from uncultured Bacteroidota bacterium, assembly GCA_903907885.1. Lineage (GTDB taxonomy): Bacteria > Bacteroidota > Bacteroidia > UKL13-3 > UKL13-3 > RGVD01. The sequence goes on along the minus strand of CAIVPY010000057.1, from coordinate 194 downwards.
TTTGCCGTTTATTGAATCTCTAAACAATAAAATGGGCGAAAGGCTAATTTCGTTGTTTATCTTTTTAACCCAAATTACGCATTAGCAAATAAGAAAGGGAAATTATACTCTTTAGGATAGTTCCATAAACCAGAAAACCACGTTCGTCTTTTTTTATTAAGAGCGATTTTGAGAACAAGATTTCCATTTATCTT
>CAIVPY010000056.1 GCA_903907885.1 uncultured Bacteroidota bacterium | reverse complement strand
CTAGGTATTTCAGTTTTATTTGGTTGGGGTTTGCATAAGGCGAAACTATAAAATTGGTTTTTAATTTCACCCCATCCCCAATGATTTCAAGGTCTATGCCATTGTAAATGTTTTTAAGAATAATACTGCCATACGCATTACAATGACTGGCCCACTTGCTGGCATCATTTCCAATAAAATAATTGTAGTATTCAGTACATGCATTTTGTTTCAAAACCGAACTTGGGCTCATGGCTCCATCCAATTTCACTACAATGGAATGTGCTTTGCCTGTACTGATTTTTTTGCCGTGATGATAATCGTGAATGGCTTGCTTGTCAACAAACACATAGGTCAATTGCCTTTCTTCAACAAACAAAGCTCCGCTTGGGATACTAGCTTTGAAAAGAATATTGGATTGCCATTGGCCTTTGTTTTCAATTAACTTTATGAAATTGCCTGTTGTAGGCACTAGTGGAGAATTGGCATAAGCACCTATATGCGCAAGCAAAAATGCAAGCCATAACAATGCAAATAAAAATATACCGCTAGAAGATTTCAATCAATGCTTTATTCTCAAGTCAAAAATAAGAAAACCAACCGAATATGCTATTAAAAAATTCTTTATAAAGCCATAGCTTTGATTTTTTTACTTATTGAAGATATTTGTTGTAATTTTTAAGGCTATAAGCGTTGGTCATTCCTAGGTTGGCTAACGGAGGTTAGGGCTGGGTTATTCTGTTTAAGTTATTTGCCCTTGCAGGAGTTCTCGCATGCAAGGGTAAATAACTTAAACATCCTTTTACTTTTTTCCTTTTGAGGCATCAAAAGGAAACAAAAATGCTTCGATTTTCAAGTTGCCTGCTCATCTACAAGCGTACCTCAAAAAGATTTCTCCTTGCCGCTATATATGTTTTGCCTCTTTGCTTTTTCCACCGCACATGTCAAAACCTATAAGGCTGCACAAACCCTAGCTTGAAATCTTTTTGCACGCACTGCGAAAATCGGGCTTCGCGTTCTGATTACTTTGCTTTAAAAGTAGGTTATTGCAAAAGCCTTTGACATTCATAAAATCTGTCAGAAAATGTTTTTGATTTTTTGTGGATGGTGGATAAAGGCAAGCATACTTGAGTCATGCCTATCTTATTTACTATGGCTCTTTAGCTCTTACATGACGGCTTATTATGCGCTGCAAGAAAAAAGCAAATTACATTTTCAAAGATTTGATGTCAGTCTTGATTTTTTGTTTCGTTTTTATCAAGAAAAATGAAAGCTACAGAACATGTTTTTGCAAATTAATATCTATCTACTCTTTTTTCATTTTCTTTTTGAGGCATCAAAAGGATGCAAAAATGCTGAAATAAATATTATCGTTATCCTACCCAGACCCTTCAGGGTGACGGCCTACGCACTTAGAAAATAGGCTTAGCTACCGAATTATCAAAGGTTTTGCGAATTGCATTATCCCAATGAACTTAGCAAACTTTTCACATACTCATTTTTCGGATTGAGTTTCAATAGATGCTTTAAATCCTTTTTAGCCTCCTCATCCTTCCCCATCAAGTGCAGCAATCCAGCTCTATTAAGCAGTGCTTGTTGGTTATCACAATCCAGTTGCAATGCTTGTTTGTAGCAAGCCATGGCTTCTGCTTGTCGGTTAAGTTTAAGCAAAGCAAAACCCTTGTTCACAAGGGCATCCACTAGCTTTGGATTTTTAGCCAATAGACCATCAATAACAGCAATGGCTTCTTCGTTTTTCTCCAACTGAATTTTGGACCCAGCCCATTTGTTTATAAACTCTAAGTTCTCAGGTGCCAATTCCACTGCCTTGCCATACCATTTTTCAGCAGTCCCTGCATCACCTGCATTTTGAAAAACCTGACCAATTCGGTAACACATCCAAGGGTTTTTGATATCAGCTATTTTAGCAAATCTTGATTGGGCAATGATCTCTTCATCTTTGTTTTGCAAATACAACAAGTGTATTCGAGCATCCAACACATCATCTGCATTTTCATCCTTCGACAAGGTATTGATCAAACAATTGGCCGAGTCTAATGAAGATTTTTCACCATCAAATTTCTCTACATAATTGATAAATGCATTTACTTTGAAAAGTGCATTGCTTTCTTGGTTATTTATACAATAAATACCAGCAAAAGTCTTCATGCTTTCAATGTCTTTTTGCTTAGCAGGCTTGCGTATCCAATGGTCATGAACAGTTACATGGGGAATATCTATGGTGCCTGATTTAGGCATATGGCAAGCCACGCAATTATTGTTATTAGCCCTTTTAACACTTGCCATTTCTTTACATGCATCTGCCGATTGGTGGCATTTTAAACAAGCATTGTTAAAGGTTTCTTTGCCCGTTACTTTCACACTCACATGTGGGTTGTGGCAATTGATACAAGTTAAGACAACTGCTTTCTCGCCTGCACTATTGCTTTTAGAACTTGCTATAAAACACTTGCTAAGTTGCAAACGTTGCGCATGCGAAGCCATGATAAAAGCCTCGTCATTGCCTTTGTAGCGGGGCATATACACATCATAAAAATCGTTGAGAACCATGCCGGGCCTAAAATCCTTAAAGCTTTTTCCTTTTTTGAGTATGGCATTACCTTGTAGGTGACATCTCTGACAAAGGTCTATCTGCCTTTCCCAAGGCAGTTTTTTAGGGTTCACAATCGTATAGTCAATTTCGTGGGCGGTATCCACTAGGTGGCCTGCCAACTTCTCTTTCATGTGCAATTCACCTGGGCCATGACACCTTTCGCAATCAATGCCATCTGGTATATTGGTGAATTTATTGATGGAGTTGTCCGCCACAGTTGGCATGGCATTGTGGCAACTCATACATTCAAATTCTATGGCACGTGTAAAGCGCACATTGCGGCCATTTTCAAAACCAGGTGGCAAGTCCCACTTTCCTTTTTGGGCATACCATGTCAAAGGTAATTGATACACGTAGCCATTGATATTGGTAAAATGCGAATTGGTATGTTGCCCTGATCCAATGATATAATCCACTCTTTCTATACGTTTGTGAATGGTGTCTTTGCCTTGCAGTCTAAACTCCATGATGTAAAAGCTGTCTTGCTTCCAATAAGGCATATAATAAAAATCCTTAAACCTATCATACACCACATGTTTTTTAGAAAAATCGGCTGCCGATTTGGCCCTTGAAGCCACATTGAAACTCTTGCCCATTCCTGTTTCTATGAAGGTATTGTATATGCTGGCATGGCAGGCGCGGCATTGTTCCTTGCCTATGTATTTCACACTGTCGTTGTGGTTTAAGTAAGTAACCGCCTCTGATTTAGAAGGATTATTTCCGCATTGAATATTGCTAAAAACAATAGCCCCCAAAGCCATGGAAAACAATATGAAAACAAGTTTTTTCATGAGCCAAAAATATCAATTATGAATGAAGAAATACTCACCAATCTGAGTTTGTTTTAGGAATTTATCAATCGAAACCCAATTGATTATATGTTATTAGACTCAAAAGATAAAACCAAATGTTAGTTTTGAACAGTTTGAATATTTTGCATGTGTTTACAAACCAAATTTGTAGCTTCTTTTATCACTTCAGGAAGTTTGTTCATGTTTTTTCCTTTGGTCATAATGGTTATAAGAATAGGGCTGTTGTTTAAGTATATAATAGCTGATTCGTGAAGTTGTTTTTCGCTAGCATCTCCCGATTCTCCAAATTTGTGTGCCAATTGTATATTGGAAGGAATACCATTGGCAATGCCATTTTTAAAATCAGATTTGGTAAGTAACTCAACTGCGAATTCAGAATCTGTTATGTTTAAATATCCCGCATTAAAAAGTGCTCTCAGAAATATTGAATACTCAATAGCAGAAATAGGATAACCTTTACCATACCAATCAGGCTCGGTTAAACCTAAGTCGGTAAAAACCTTTTTAAAAACTTTTACATCAATTTGTTGATTCAGAAGTAGGGTTGCATTATTGTCTGAATATTGAATCATATATTTCAACAATTCCTTAATGGTATAACTTTGACCAGGTATTAAAGTTTTTGAGGTAAACACAGGCTTTCTATCTGTAATCAAAGGATGTAAATATGGAATTCTTTTGTTTAACAAACCTGGATGCTCTTCATTCATTTTTAAATAAGTAATAAGCTCGGGTACTTTTAATAAAGAACCAGGCGAATATTTTTCGTTTTCGTTAATCGCTATCCAATCGTTTGTGAAATAATCCTTCATATAAAATGAGGCAGAGTTAAGCACACCACTTTTTTTGAAATTCTCGAACAGTATTGATATGTCATTTTTTAGTGGAATTAGTTTATCAGCTTGACATAAATTGTCAACAAAAAGTAAGGGTCTTATATATTGTAAGCCCCCAAGTCGCTTTATTTTATAGCTACAGGCATTACTTTGAATTTGATTGTTGTTATTGTGATTTGTTTTTGAGTATGTCGATTTATCATAACTTTTTGTGATGATAAAAGTTGAAGCATTTGAAATACCTAAAAGTATAATAATAATAAATATGGAATAATTTTTATTGAACATAAATAGT
>CAIVPY010000055.1 GCA_903907885.1 uncultured Bacteroidota bacterium | reverse complement strand
TGGAGGAGGCTATGCAAGTGCGCCAACTTATATCAGCATGAGGATCAGGGGCGGTTATAACTTGTGCAATTGTCCCAGCAGCAGTTATAGGGATAACAATTCTAAATGGTGGTTCGGGTTATACATCAGCACCCACATTTATATTTACACCCGTTAATGGTGGAACAGGAGCAGCAGCGACGCCAACTGTAAATGTAGGAGTGATGGCTACATTCCCATGATCGTTCTTGAAAACTTATACATACACTTGGAATGTACCGATATTGTTATCAATAATTTAGCAAAAATATCAGCAATTAATATAGTAGCAACAGGATTTTCAAATACTTCACCATATACTTATAGACTTTTAGGGCTTCAATATGATAGTCGTGATAGTTATTTTAGCGATTACGGAAATCCTATTTTATCAATGGCTCAAAATACTAATATTTGTTCTTATGGTTCATTAGGTGGAAATAGTTTCTGTATCATATTAACACCGCAAACAATAAAACAAATTCAAATAAGCGTAGATGATGATATCGTTAATAAAGGTTCAGGACAATCAGCAAGTATTAATTTTGTAATTGCATTGGAAATAGAAGAATTCGACCCAGTATTAACACAAATAGGCGACCCTTTCGCTGAAGCCGCTTCAAAATTGAAACCTTTTTAAAATTATATATTAATTATAAGATGTCATACACAGGAAATAAGGTTTTTAATATATATATCAATTCAGCCAATAGAAATTCAGTTGATAAATCCTACGATTTTAACATATATTTCGATAATGATGAAATCAATGTAAATCCTAATGAAGGTGTGAATGTTAATGTTGTTTCGTTTAGTCTTTTAAATTCAATGTATAACGTAAATCAATATACAGGAAACAATACATTCATACTATTACAGAATGGAAGCACCAATACAACCATAACTATCCCATATGGTAATTATAGCGTTTATTCATTTATGGATAAATTGAATGAACTATTATCAGGTAATATAAAGGTTTCGTATAATATAGCCACGAATACTTATACATATACAAATATAACAGTAGGAACTTTAAGCATAATACCGCAAAATTGTAAAAAACTTTTAGGACTAAATGACACAACATCAATATCAACATTAGGGACTATATCAGGATATGTTAATATGGTTAATTATCAGCAAGTTATATTAAGATGTCCCACGTTTGTTTTTGAAAATTGTGCTATGGATAATATACAAGACAAAAATAATTTTATAGCTGTTAGTGATATTTTATATTGGGTCAATAAACAGGATGTAGAACCATTTAAAATGATAAATTATAAAAATGAGGATTGTAGCACTGTATATTCATATAATGTATTGAATACAAGTTTTATGACATTAAATTTTAAATTAGTCAATGAATTTAATCAACCTATATTAGATGCCCCTAATTACCTATTACAATTGCAAATAAGCAAGTTTGATAAAGATAATAATTATTTTAAAGAAGCAATGCTCGAAATATTGAAACTATTGAATGAAATCTATTTTACAGTTTTAAATTTAGT
>CAIVPY010000054.1 GCA_903907885.1 uncultured Bacteroidota bacterium | reverse complement strand
CTGATGCGCTCACTTTTTATTTATTGATTTAGAGATTTGTTGATTTTCATTATTCATTATAAATTCTTAATTCTACTCCACTCCTTCTTTAACTTTTGAACCAGGTTTATTTAATACCTTTTTCAAATATTTTTTCTCATACTGACTATGTTCAAATTCATTACCCATTAGTATAGCTGTGGTTGGGCAAGCTTCAACACACATACCACACATGGTACACATATCTAAATGATACACCCAAGTATCAATTGCTTTCTTTTTTTTTCCTTCGGTTGTTAATATCTGTTTTGTGATAATTTTAATTGACCCATTTGGACAAGATAATTCGCAAGACTGACAACCGGTACATTGGTGTTCATTCTTCTCATCATGTGGCATTATAACCTCTCCACGAAAACGATCTGCCATTTTCAAAGTAGAACGGTTGTCTGGATATTCTTCTGTTACAATTTTATCGAGATGGGTAAAATAATATCCCGTCAATTTCATCCCTGTTAGCAAGGATTTGATTGAATTGTATATGGTACCGAAATATTCTTTTATAAACATACTTTCATTAATTACGAATGTTGAATTATTAATTTTAATTAAACATTCTTAAACTATTTAAATATAATACATTCTTCTGCCTACCTTAAATGGGGTTTTAAAAATGCCATCCCATAATTGCCATCAAGGTTACTATTAAAACATTAACCATGCTTATTGGCAACAAATACTTCCACTCTAAATTCAACAATTGGTCAATACGCAATCGAGGAAAAGTCCAACGAAACTGCATTATGATAAAAATGATGAATAATGTCTTCCCAAAAAACCAAATTGATGATGGAATATAATCCATGATATGATTGAATCCTGTCATACCACCGATATGGAATGGCATCCATCCTCCAAGGAAAATAGTGGCAGCTACTGCTGATACAACAAACAAATTAATGTATTCTGCCATTAGGAACATAGCAAATTTCATTCCGGCATATTCGGTATTAAATCCACCAGTAAGCTCTTGGTCAGCTTCCACTAAATCGAATGGAGCACGGTTTATTTCTGCTGTAGATGCTATCACAAAAACAACAAATGCAATCATTACAGGAATGTGTCCTTTAAAAATCCACCAACCATTAGCCTGACTTTCTACTATATCATTCAAACTCAAACTTCCTGTAAGAACAACTATTGAGACAAGCGATAATCCAATAGAAAGTTCGTAACTAACTATTTGTGCTCCACAACGCATAGCACCAATCAGCGAATATTTATTACTACTTGACCAACCCGCCATTAATATTCCAATAACAGCCATAGACGAAACAGAAGAAATATAAAGTACTCCTATATTAATATCCCAAATTTGAAACCCTTTCGCAAATGCAATTGGGGCAACAGCTAGTAATGCAGTAGTAATAATGATTCCAGGTGCAAGGTTGAATAAGAATTTATCAGCTGCATCAGGAGTAAAGCCTTCTTTGAATAATAACTTTACAGTGTCGGCAACTATCTGTAATGTTCCTTTTGGTCCAACACGATTTGGTCCTAATCTTATTTCCATGAATGCCGCAACTTTACGTTCCATGTAGCCAAGGAAGAATGCTAATAATATCAGGAATACCAATAAACACACCCCTACTATAACTAATTCGGTAACAGTAAGAAGAATTCCACCTCCCAATATATTTTGCAACAAATTGTGCAAGTGTTTTGCGAGTGACGAAAAGCTATATGATAAAAGTGTTTTCAATTTTTTAATACTTAGTTTTCAATTACCTGTCAATATCTGGAATAATTAAATCAATGGTAGCCATAATTGCAATCAAATCACCTATTTTGTAACCTCTGGCAATATGAGGTATAGCCGATAAGTTTGCAAAATTAGGGGAACGATATTTACAACGATATGGAGTTGAACCTCCATCACTTACAATGTAAACTCCCAATTCACCACGAGCTGTCTCTACACGCTGGTAGAATTCTCCTTTTGGTAATTTGATTACATTTTTTGTTTTTGCTACAATATCTCCTTCTGGGATATTATCAATCAATTGTTCAATAATACGCACCGATTGAAGCATTTCCGCCATACGTACTTCATATCTTGCCCAACTATCGCAACCAGTAGATATCACCTCATCAAACTGAAGTTTTTCGTATCCATCATAAGGATACATTTTACGTATGTCACAATTTAAACCTGAAGCTCTTGCTGTAGGACCTGTACAACCAAATGCAATAGCATCTTCTTTAGTAAGAATTCCTACATCTTTCAAACGATTTTGGAAAATAACGTTGCCTGTTAATATCTCATTATATTCGTGAAAATTATCTTTAAATTGTTTCAACACCTCCTTTACGCGTGATTGAAAGTCAGGTCGAACGTCATAAATAATTCCTCCAGGAACCATAAAATTCTGGGTAAGTCTTGCTCCGCAATTCTCATCCATGATGCTATTAATGGCTTCACGTTCGCGGAATGCATAAAAGAAAGGAGTTACTCCACCTAAGTCGAGACCCGCAGAAGCAAACCATAATAAGTGGGAACCAATACGGGTTAATTCGCTAATGATAATGCGTATAGCCTGAGCACGAGCAGGCACTTCAACCTGCAACGCTTTTTCGACAACCAATGCACAGGCAAGGTTATTAATGTGTGCAGACAAATAATCCATACGACTGGTTAAATAGCCATACTGACGATAAGAAAGGCTTTCGCTCATCTTTTCGATTGAACGGTGAATATATCCAAGATGAGGTTCCACTTTTTTAATTGTTTCACCATCAAGCCACACTTTTAAACGCAACACACCATGAGTAGATGGATGCTGTGGCCCCATGTTGATGACAAACTCGCCATCTTCAGTGATATAATCTTCTTCTCCTAGTAACATCTATAATTCTATCATATGTTCGTCAACATAATTTTTTCTCAACGGAAACCCTACCCAATCTTCTTCCAAAAACAATCTACGCAGATTGGGATGATTTAGAAATCTTACTCCAAACAAATCAAATATTTCATCTTCATTTAATTCGGCAGTTTTCCAAATATCATAAACAGATTCAATTTGTGGATTAAGAGTGTCGGTAATTTTCGCTTTTACTACTAAAGTATGGTTGTGTGTTTTTGAATTCAAAAAATACACCATCATCAAATGGTCTTTCCAATCAATGCAAGTTTCACAAAACAGATAATCGAAATAAAGTTCGGGTTTAGAACGCAGCTCTTTCATTACTGGCAACAATTCCTCTGAAGGAATAATAGCCACGAGAAACTCTCCACTTTCGTCAAAAGTGACTGCTGGAAATATTTGTGTAAAGCTGTATTTAAGTTCTTCTTTAGTCATTGTTCGTATTGTGTTCAAAACACTTATCAATTTATTTTTTATCTACCTGTGTTCTGTAATAAGCATCATTCTTTATCTTTTCCTGCAATGTAATCATCGAATGCAACAAAGCCTCCGGACGAGGAGGGCATCCTGGGACGTATACATCAACAGGAATAATATGGTCAATACCTTTTACAACAGAATACGTGTTATAGAAAAATGGCCCACCCGAAATAGTACAAGCACCCATTGCAATCACATATTTAGGCTCAGGCATTTGATCGTACAAGCGTTTAAGAACAGGTGCCATTTTCATTACTATCGTTCCTGAAACAATAATTAAATCGGATTGACGTGGCGTGGCTCGCATTACTTCAAATCCAAAACGCGACCAGTCGTATTTTGCATTCACAGTATGCATCATTTCAATAGCACAGCAACTGGTTCCAAATGCCAAGGGCCAAATGGAATTAGAACGAGCCCAATTAATAACATCATCTAATTTTGTAATCATGAATCCTCCATCAGGAGTTTCGTGTATTTGTCCTGGAAATTCTAATTTATCTTTTAAACCCATTTCAACGCTCCTTTCTTCCATGCGTATAATAAGCCCATGAATAAAATAAACATAAAAATGAGTATTTCAAAAAAGGCTAACATGCCCACTTCTTTAACCACAACGGCCCATGGATACATAAATACCAATTCAACATCAAAAATCAAAAATACCAATGCGAATAAATAATAACCAACATTAAACTGAATAAAAGAAGTACCAGAGGTTGGAATACCGCATTCGTAAGTTTCTCCTTTTTGAGAGTTAAAAGAAGTTTTTGCCAAAGCTTTTGAAAGAAGAATTCCCCCTGCAGCAAAAGCAATTCCACATATTAAAAGTAGTATTAATGCGACTGAACCCATAGCTATTTTTCTGGTGTAAAAGTATTTTGTCCCAAATCTATGAAAAATGATGTATATCATGTCAATTTAATTTAAATATCATGGTCCATGATTTCTCAAATATTTTCCTTTACAAAATAATTTATCAAAAATAAATTTTATTTAATAACAATGGAAACAGTTGAATTAAAGGCAGGTAAAACTACCGAAGTAATTGAAACAGATAGGATAGTAGTTCGATTTTCTGGCGACTCTGGCGATGGTATGCAATTAACAGGCATGCAATTTTCAGACACAGCAGCATTATTTGGAAATGATATCAGTACTTTTCCTGATTACCCATCAGAAATACGTGCCCCAATAGGAACTGTTGCTGGGGTATCTGGATTTCAAGTTCATTTTGGAAGTAGAGAAATTTTCACCTCAGGTGATGAGTATGATGTTTTGGTGGCTATGAATGCTGCTGCTCTTAAGGTGGATTTACCAAAGTTGAAAAAAGGAGGTATCATTATTGCCAATTCTGCAGGCTTTGATAAAAAGAATTTAAATTTAGCTCAATATCCCGATGGAGTAAACCCTCTTGAAGATGGTACCCTTTCTAATTATGTTTTACAAAAGGTAGATATAACCAAACATACTAAAGACTGCTTGGCCGAAACTGGATTGGGCATGAAAGACATTGAACGCTCAAAAAACATGTTTGTGTTGGGCCTTTTGTTTTGGATGTTTGATAAGCCACTTGACCATACTTTAAAGTTTATAGAAGAAAAATTTTCAAAGAAACCTGAGATAGCCGAGGCAAATGAAAAAACATTAAAAGCTGGTTGGGCTTATGGCGAGAATACCGAATTTTTTACCACCCAATTTAAAGTATCAGCAGCCAAACTACCAAGTGGAATATATAGAAGCATCACAGGTAACCATGCAACAGCCATTGGATTAATAGCTGCTTCAGAGAAATCAGGATTGCCTTTGTTTTTGGGTTCATACCCAATTACACCTGCAACAGATATATTGCATGAACTTTCTAAATATAAAGCCAATGGGGTAAAAACCCTTCAGGCTGAAGACGAGATAGCAGGTATTTGTTCTGCCATTGGTGCATCCTACGCTGGTAATTTAGGTATTACCACTACCTCTGGTCCTGGAATGGCTCTGAAAACAGAAGCCTTAGGTTTGGCAACGATGTTAGAAATTCCTTTGGTAGTTATTAATGTACAACGTGGAGGGCCAAGTACAGGTTTACCTACCAAAACCGAACAAGCCGATTTGCTAATGGCTATGCATGGTCGACATGGTGAAGCTCCCGTAGCGGTATTAGCTGCTTCTACACCATCAGATTGCTTTGAGATGGCATATGAGGCTTGCCGTATTTCAGTTGAACACATGACACCTGTTATTCTATTAACAGATGGGTATATTGCCAATGGTTCAGAGCCTTGGATGTTCCCAACAGAAGACCAATTAAAACCTATTAAAGTTCAATTCCTAGATAAGCCTAATGCTGAAAATGACGTTTTGTTGCCTTATAAACGTGATGAGAAATTGGTTCGTCCATGGATTAAACCAGGAACAAAAGGTCTTGAACATAGAATTGGAGGACTTGAAAAACAAAATGAAACAGGAAATGTTTCTTATGACCCTAAAAACCATGAAACCATGGTGGGCTTAAGAGCAGCTAAGATTGCTAAAATTGCTGATTATATTCCATTAGCCAAACCTGAAAGCGGAAATGAAAAAGCCAAACTTCTTGTATTGGGTTGGGGGTCAACTTCAGGGTCAATCAAAACAGCGGTTATTGAATCGATAGCTGAAGGTTATGATGTAGCGAATATTCATTTAAAATACATCAATCCATTCCCTAAAAACTTAGGTGAAATGTTGAAAGGGTATGACCAAGTGCTTATTCCTGAGATGAATTGTGGTCAATTGTTAGAGTTAATTAGATCAAAATACATGGTTCCTGCCATTGGCTTCTCAAAAGTACAGGGATTGCCTTTTACAACTTCTGAATTGAAAGAAAAAATAAAACAATTATTGAAAGATTAATGAGTAGGGAAGAATTAAATAAAGATATGGAAACAACAGTAGAAAATAAATTAGTAGCAAAAGATTTCTCTTCAGAAATGGAAGTGAAATGGTGTCCTGGTTGTGGCGACTACTCTATATTAAAACAAGTGCAAACCGTATTCCCAGATTTGGGTATTCCTAAGGAGCAATTTGCCTTTATTTCGGGTATAGGATGCTCTTCTCGATTTACCTATTATATGGACACCTATGGCATGCATAGCATACATGGTAGGGCTGCAGCTATTGCCTCTGGTGTGAAAGCTGCAAACCCGGATTTAAGTGTTTGGATTATTTCAGGTGATGGTGATGCTCTTTCAATTGGAGGTAATCATTTTATACACTTGATGCGTAAAAATTTTGATGTAAATTACCTAGTGTTTAATAACCAAATATACAGTTTAACAAAAGGACAATATTCACCAACATCTGAAAGGGGTAAGGTTACTAAATCGAGTCCATATGGCTCAATAGAAGAGCCTTTCAACCCATCTGAATTGGCATTAGGAGCTAAGGCAAGCTTTGTGGCTCGTACATTAGACCGCGATCCTAAACACATGCAAGCCATTTTGAAGCGTGCACATGCTCACAAAGGAACCTCCTTTGTAGAAGTATATCAAAATTGCCCTGTGTTTAATGATGCGGCTTTCTTCGCCTTCTCAGAAAAAGATACAAAGAAAGATGAAGCCATTTTGCTAGAACATGGCAAACCCTTAGTATTTGGAAACAATGACGAAAAAGGAATTATGTTTGATGGATTAAATCCTATCATATTAAATATTACTGAAAGTGGAGTATCCCTAAATGATTTATGGATACATGACGAAAAAGATAAAACCAAAGCCAATATCCTTTCTCGTTTCTTCGATACCAATTACAACGACTTGCGTTTCCCACGACCTTTTGGTGTGATATATGTACAAGAACGCCCCGTTTATGACGAAAATTTGGTGGATCAAATTGATGTAGTAACAGCTAAAAAAGGCAAAACACCTTTAAACAAAATTCTATCAGGAGACAAAACCTGGAGTATTAATTAGATATCGGTCGTTGTTTTTTGTGAAGTAGTAGAAAAGCATTTACCGACAAAAGTGTTATGAGGATAACGTAAGAGAATTTTTCAATTGCGGTTCCCTGAAAACCTTCGTTGATGCCATTATACAAAATCCATAATGCCAATAAAATGTTACCTAAAATTGCAGCCCATGAAATTAATTCAATAATTGGTGATTTACTTTTATTCATTTTGTTTGAGTTTATTTTGGTTAATGTTATTAGATTGATATTGTTATACATTTACCTTTTGGTGATGAGTTAAAAATTATCAACTACAAGATTAACTTTTTTTATTAACGATAAAAAAGGTAAAATTGTTTTAAAAAGACTAAATTAACATAGTTGAGCTAATATTTCAGATGATTTACTAAATAAGGAATCAATCCCTTATGTTTGCTTTTGAATGACAATTGTTCAGAAGAAAAAAATAATCAACGACCCTGTTTATGGTTTTGTTAGTATTCCGGCTGGCTTAATTTATGACTTAATAGAACAACCTTGGTTTCAAAGACTCAGACGAATTAGGCAATTAGGGCTTACGCATTATGTTTATCCAGGTGCACAACACACCCGTTTTCAGCATGTCATAGGTGCAGTATATCTTACCCAACAAGCCATTGAAATACTAAGAAGCAAAGGGATAGACATAAGCGACCAGGAACAAGAAGCAGTGTGTGCTGCGGTATTGCTCCACGATATGGGTCATGGCCCCTATTCTCACACATTGGAGTATATGCTCGTAAAAGATGTATCTCACGAAGCCATATCAATTCATTATATGAATTTGCTAAACCAACAAATGTCTGGGCGTTTGGATATGTGTATTGACATTTTTAGCAACAAATATCCAAAGAAATTCCTTCATCAATTGGTTAGCTCTCAGCTTGACATGGATCGTTTGGACTACCTGCGTAGGGATAGTTTTTTTACTGGTGTGATTGAAGGAGCTGTGGGAAACGACCGCATCATAAATATGTTGAACGTAATAAATAACGAGTTGGTAGTTGACGAAAAAGGCATTTACTCTGTTGAGAAGTTTTTGATTGCACGTAGGCTCATGTATTGGCAAGTGTACCTTCACAAAACCGTAATATCGGCCGAAAGTCTCTTAATAAAAATTCTTGAAAGGGCTCGACAATTAGCTAATAAAAATGTAGATTTATTTGGCACTCCTGCATTGATACATTTTCTAAATAATGATATCAATAAAAATAATTTTTTTGCAAATCCTGAAAATATTGGTTTCTATAGTGATTTGGACGATGAAGATGTTTTTACTGCCATCAAAGTATGGTGTCATCATTCTGATGAAATTTTAAGAAAAATGTGCACCATGTTGAGAGATAGAAAACTTTTTAAAACCGAATTATCTAAAGATGCTATTACTGAAGAAAGGTTAAATGAAATAAAAGAAAACATCATGAAAAAACATAGCATTTCTGCTACTGACATTGACTATTTTGTATTTACAGATTCAGTGAAAAACCGTGCCTATGACCTTAATAAAATCAATATAAAAATACTATATAAAAATGGAGAAGTAAAAGACATAGCCAAAGCTAGTGACTTAGATAATATTGAGGCTTTGGGACAAACAGTAACTAAATACTATTTATGTTATTTAAGAACTTATTAAATCGATTTTATTGCTATAAACTCAATCCATTTATCATCCAATTGTTTTAAAATCAATTCACTTTGATTGGCAAACAAATCTCGATAGTATTGAATTCCATTCTCAATATTTTTACTCATGGTATTGATTTGTTTTTTTACCGCATCGCTTGGTTTAGCTAGGTATGCCATTACAGTTTTTTGATAGTAACTCAAGTTTAATTCTAGTTCTTTAATAAACATGTGAGGTCTGTTTGGATCATCAACTAAATTCTCTTTTCCATAAATATGTTTACACATGGTTTCGAGCGAAACAACTTTTGAGTAATATGCCATATTAGGGCCAGGACAAACTGAAACGCCAGGTCCTTCAATCCTTGTATCGAGTCCGTTTACCAATAAGGCTGATGTACCTAAACCTACACATAAACAAGTCTTTTGCATCGCCAAATCGTTTTCAGTTTCAAGTAAAATTGAATCTAAGCCTTGTTCCTTTAATGATTTTAGTTTTAGGTTTTGGTATTGGCGAGAGGCTGTGCAAATTACCTCATCTGTAAATTCATTATTAAGTTTTGCAAATTCACGTGGGCAAGAGCTTCCTGGACGACCTTTATCAATCCATTCTAATCTTTCAGAGTCTTTTGTATTTCCACGTAATGAATTAAAAGGAACACCTAAAGGAGAAATATTACTTAAGTATAAGTCCTTTTCTTTTGCTTTACAAAGTAAGTCAAGAGTATCATTATCTACTGTAGTAGCTTCAGGAACTAATAAAAAAGGAGTGCCCCAACCGATAGAATCTAATTTATATTTATCAATCAAAAACTGATGTTCTTCCGAAGTTCCTACACCCCCTTGTGCAGTAATTTTAACTTGCAAAGGTTTTGAAGGAACTGACTTTCCTTTTTCTTTTAAAGCTGCTATATAAACAGTGTGAATATCATTTATTAATTCTTGTTTCTTATCCAAAAATTCCTCTAAAATAGGACCCATCAATGAGCCTTCACTTCCAAAAGCGTGTCCACCGCAATTTAAGCCCGATTCAACTCTATACTCAGATATCCAAATGCCTTTTTTTGCTAAAAACTTACCCTGTATCAAAGCAGAACGATAATCGCTAATTTTCAATATTACCATCTTGTTCAGTTGACCATTTTCGTCAGGAAAGAAACAATCAAATTGCTCAAAGTAGCTGTAAAGTCTGGGATTCATGCCAGCAGACAACACAATTGAAGAGTGTAAATTGCTATTGGCAAAACCTCGTAATGCGGCATGTGCATCATTATACATCACAGGAAGCTTTTCTTTGTTAAAGGAATTCTCTTTATCAAGTTTGGTCATGATGTTTACATCAATACCACCCATTTGCAAATGTTGATTAGCCCATTGTTTTATTTCATCAATGGTTTTGTTATTATCAATAAATTCATTAAACTGCTTTTTTATCTCAGCATAATCAGGAAGCATATTGATATATTTTTCAAACTCTTCACCGGTTTCGTTTAATGATTGTTTAAGTTGATCAAATTTTTCTCTAACAATATGGTCAACCATGTTAAGATAAGCTGTAATACGCTTAGCTCTAGAGTCTTCCATTTTGTTTGTTATTGATTCGTAAGGTATTGAGAATTTTTCAGAATAGAAGGCACGCATTTTTTCCAGCAGCACATCGTCAACCAATGATACTGTTGAAGTCATTCCATATGCTGCCACCTTTATAGGAGAATCGATAGTGAAGCCAATACCCATAACAGGTATATGAAAACTATGACCTTCAAATTTTTTATTCGTCATTATTTAAAATTAAGCACGCAAATTGCCTTTTAATAATCTATTAACACATGACGATAATCATAATTGAACGGATTTAATTGCACCATGAATTGCAGTTGGCTAGTTAATTAGTCTATATTGTAGCCATTTGGCATTTAACTTTTTTGTGATTAAAGTAAAATATTACCTAAAAATAACATTAAATGTAAATTCAAATACAATTGATTAATAAATCAATCGGCCTATTCTGCCTTTGCCTCCTGCTAAAAATACAGCCTTTCCTTTTTTAGCTTTGCGGACTACGTTGTAGGAATTATTAGAGATAGTATTCCAGATTCTATTTTGATATATATCAACACCAGAAGTACCACATGCTATAAATAAACTTGGTGTAATTGCTTCTATGCATGATCTATAGCCTTTTACGTCATCAATATTATTATCGAATATTTCTTCATATTTAGAAGGTGGATGGTATTTGATACAAGAATTTTGCAAAACCAAAGTGTCGGATAAATAATCTCCTCCTACAATTACTTCAGCTGAATCATTGCGAGTAAACGAAAATGCACCTTGTGATGATTTTCCTTGAATAATCTTTGTTTTAATCGATTTCCAATGAATATATTTTTGACTCAAATTAGCTCCAATAATTCTTGAAATTTTCCCACCAGTTACGAAACCAACATAACCAAATGTCCCCCAACATCTCAAACTGGTGCCACTAGCAGCAAATACTGCTTCTCCTATCATTGCTTTAGGTGTTAGATTGGTGTCCAATTCTTGCCAAGTTTCACCTGCATCTTTGGTTTGTAAAAGCACAAAATGCCCCTGTATTGGGTCGCCCACCAAGATACCCCTTTTCTCATCCCAAAAATCCATGGCATCTAAGAAATAAGCTGTATCAAGGTTTTTGTAAACCTCTTTCCATGTTTGTCCACCGTCTATGGTTTTTAAAATATAAGCAGGTGTGCCCGATGACATAATGATAGCCCTTTTATCGTCAAAGGCTTCAATATCCCTAAACTCAGATTTCTCATATCCCTTAAGTTGCGTAAATTCAAATGTCTTGCCACCATCAAGGCTTTTAGCAATGGTACCTTTGCTTCCACTTACCCATATGGTTTGATCATCCACCACACTAAGTCCGCGAAAGGAGGTTTTACTTAATACAACGCCTTTTCCCAATGCAAAAGTATTGCTGTCAACTAGCTCGATTTTATATTGTGCTTGGGCATGAAAGCAAATCAAAAGAAATAAAAAATAAAAGAGTTGTCGAACAAGCATAATTATTTTTTTAGTCTAGGTAGTAAATTTCCTCTGAGGTCAAGGTATAAGTTAATGTCTCTGAAAATCACTTCAGCGATACCATCTTCATAATTTCCAATATATTCAAAATCAAATGGTGAAACGATACGACCTTCTTTGTCAATGGTGCCCCATTTGCCTTTGTTTTGAACCGGGCAAACGCCATCATTATAATAGCCAACATTTTCATAAAAAGGGTTCATCATCAATTTACCTGTTTTGTCGATAAAGCCCCATTTGCCCATTTGTTGCATGGCTGCCATTCCTTCGCCAAAAGGTTTTTACTCCATCATACAAGGCAGGTATAACTACTTTGCCTGATTTGTCAATAAATCCCCATTTTTCCTTTTCTGAATAGCCCGCCAATCCTTCGCTAAAAAGGGTAGCAAATTCAAACTGCGGTTTGATGGCTTCCTCACCTTGCTTGTTGATGTAGCCAATTTTTCCATCTAATTCAACAGCGGCTAAACCCTCGTTAAATTCAGTAATACTGCCATATATTGGACTTACAATTTCCTTGCATTGTGCATTTATCAAACCAAATTTTTTGCCCACTTTCACCCTAGCTGTTCCTTCATTCAGATCTTCAGCATCATCATACTTAAACTCGCATTGGTATTCGCCTTTATTATTGACATAGGCAAATTTGAAACCCATATTGGTAATGTCAACCCCAAATTTTTTCTCCACTTCATCCACCTTTTTGCTCACTTTGGCCAAGCCGCTGTTGAATGCACCTGCGTCATAAATTTCTTTGCCAAGGGTAATTACTTTTTCGGCTTTTAAATTCACATAGTAACGTTTGAATTTATAATCCATCACTGAACATAATCCTTCAGAGTATTTTCCAATGTATTGGTACATCCCCGTATCTATGTATCTTTTTTGATTGGCATCAATCAAGCAAGGTAAGTTGCCCAAAGCCACCACTGCATAGCCTTCATTAAAATCATCCGCATAGTCGTAAATTGGGTTAATCACTATGGTTCCTTCTTGGTTCATATAGCCCCATTTGTCTTTTTTCTCAAAGGGGTATAATTTCTGAGCCAAGGCGATATTGCCCACTAAAATTGCTGCCAAAAATATCAGTATTCTCATGCCGCTAAAATAGAAGTCCATTTGTTTTTTATGGATAAAATATTTCAACAAAGTGTTTTGGAATTATATTGCTACCCAAAAAATAATCGATATGCCTAAGTTTCGTTGGTATTATATCATAATTACGGCCCCCTTGTTTCTATTGTCGCTGCTGCCTATGTGGGTGCTGTTCGGTATTTCTGATTTCGTAAGGTTTTTGATTTACCATGTTTTTGGCTATCGTAAAAAGGTAGTATTTGAGAACCTACGCAATTCGTTTCCAGATAAATCGGAGGAATGGATTGAAAAAACAGCTTGGGCGTTTTATCGCAACTTGTTTGATGTGACTATCGAGACCATTAAAATGGCCAGTGTTCGGAAAACCTTTTATAATAAACACTTGAAGCAAGAAGGTTTAGAAATCATTCATGCATTAAATAAAAGGAATCAACCATATATATTGGTTTGCGGACACGCTGCCAATTGGGAATGGGCTGGGCAAGCTTTACAGCAGAATTCAAATCAAGTGGATGTCCTATACCATCCTTTAAGCAGCAAGTGGTTCGATTGGTTTATGTATCATATTCGTACTCGATTTGGTGTATATCCCATGGCCATGAATAATTCACTTCGTGAGATGATAGCTAGGAAAAATATTCCTTCAGCCATTACATTTATTGCCGACCAAACACCAAGCTCGACAAATTGCCATTGGATGAACTTCTTGAATCAAGATACACCAGTATTTCTAGGCGTTGAGAAATTGGCTAAAAGATTTAATTATCCCATAGTCTTTGGAGAAGCTTACCTTACAAAACGAGGGTACTACGATGTGAAATTTTGGATGATGTGCGAAGAGCCCAATAAAACAGCAGAATTTG
>CAIVPY010000053.1 GCA_903907885.1 uncultured Bacteroidota bacterium | reverse complement strand
TAAAATGCAGCGATTAGGTTTAACAACGGCATATCTTGGAATAAACCTGAGAACGGCTTTTACAGGAAACGATGATGCCACACTTACCGATAACGGAACAGAATACCCCGTGAGAATTTGGTTGGATGAATTTAGCCGACAAAATTTTGAAGATGTTCAACAACTTTCCATTATTAACCCAATGGGATTACCAGTTGAAGTTTCGCAATTTGCAACCGTTGAGCAAGACAATTCTCCGTCCTTGTTAGAAAGAAAAGACCGACAAGCAGCCGTTACATTGACTTCTGATGCTTTAGGCAGACCATCAGGAACGGTAGCAGACGATGTAGTAGCTTATCTCAAAGAAAATCCGTTACCAAACGGAATACAGATGACTTGGGGTAGCGACATCAAAAGACAGAATGATAGTTTCGGTGCATTAGGTTCTGTTTTGCTCATTTCTTTTTTGTTGATTTACCTTATTATGGTAGCACTTTATGACAGTTTTGTTTATCCATTTGTAGTATTGTTTTCTATTCCTGTAGCAGCAATTGGGGCATTCTTCGCATTGAATTTATCATTAAGCAATTTGAGTTTATTCGCCTTACTTGGTTTAATTATGCTAATGGGCTTAGTGGTAAAAAATGCTATTCTAATTGTGGATTTCACCAATCAATTAAAAGCAGAAGGCAAACATTTCAAAGAAGCATTAATCATTGCAGGAAAAGGTCGTATGCGACCAATTCTAATGACAACGCTTTCAATGGTTGTCGGTATGCTCCCTATCGCAATGGCGACAGGAACGGCAGCCGAATGGAAAAACGGATTGGCTTGGGTTATTATTGGCGGACTTCTTTCCTCATTGATGTTGACGGTATTTTTAGTTCCGATGGTCTATTATTTAGTTGACACAGCGAAAGAAAAAATAAATCGTAAAAAATAATTGAAATGAAAATAGTAATCATAATACTAATCGCATTTGCGTTATCACTTACACTTTATTCATTTGCCAAACCCAATGCAGATACTTATTCCTTAACCATAGAGGTAAAGAATTTACGGAATGCAAAGGGAGTAGTTCAATTTGCACTATATAACAAAGACGGCTCAATTCCAGATGAAGACTATGAGAATTATTACAAAATTTTAAAAGAAGAAATTGTGAATGGTTCATCAACAATAACTTTTAAGAATATACCATCTGGGAAATATGCAGTTAATATTTTACACGATGAAAACAAGAATGGCAAAATTGACAAAGGTTTTATTTTGCCGATAGAAGGTATTGGTTTTTCAAATTTTCAATCCATTGGTATAACAAACAGACCAAACTTTTCAAAAGCAAGTTTTCAGTTAAAAGAAAATAAAACAATAACAGTTAATGTGATTTATTTGTAAGACAGTTAATCCATCACACAGGTGTAAGCTCATTTGCAATTCACACAAGCCAATACACAGACCAAAAACTGCAATCACAGAGCCGAGACAAAAGTAGCTCGACAATTACATCGAAACCAACGGTAGATAACAAATCTACAATTTCGACAGACAGAAGGCCAGCTTATAACATCGGTTTGGCAAAAGTGGCGGTTCAATGCTTTGTAATGTAATATATCGTAAAATTTTAATTCAATATTTCGATTGAAAGTTGCTATTAAAAATATCTACATTCGCCTAACTCTTTACTTTTAATTTTGAAAAAAAATAATCAATGAAAAAACTAATAATTCCCATTCTTGTGGCAAGCATGTTTGCTTGTGGTGAGAAAAAAACAGAAAGAAAAGAACTCACTATGCTTCCTTATCCCAAAACAAAAACAGTAGAACAGGTGGATGATTACCACGGTCATAAAGTGTCAGACCCCTATCGATGGCTCGAAAATGATACAGCATCTGATGTAAAAGAATGGGTGAAAGAAGAAAACAATGTGACCCAAAATTATCTGAAACAAATTCCTTTCAGAGATAAAATAAAGAATCGTTTAACGGAAATTTGGAACTATCCAAAATATTCAGCCCCTTTTACCGAAGGTGATTACATCTTCTTTTTTAAAAATGATGGACTACAAAACCAAAGTATTTTGTATTACCAAAAAGGAGAAAAAGGTACGCCTGAAGTTTTCTTGGATCCAAATAAATTGAGTGAAGATGGTACTGCCTCTTTAGCGAGTTTCACTATCAGCAAAGACCATAAATACGCTGCCATTGGTATTGCCCAAAGCGGAAGTGATTGGAATGAAATATTTGTGATGGAAGTGGCGAGCAAACAAAAGCTTTCTGACAATATTAAGTGGGTTAAATTTAGTGGCGCTACTTGGTATAAAAATGGGTTTTACTATTGCCGTTATGATGAGCCTAGCAAAGGAAAAGAGTTTAGCAACCAAAACGAATACCAAAAAATATTCTATCACGAATTGGGCAAAACTCAGAAGGATGATAAATTGATATATGAAGATAAAAAACACCCTTTGCGTTATTTCGGTCCACAAGTTTCAGAAGATGAGAAATACTTGTTTATAGGTGTGAGCGAAGGTACAAGTGGTAGCGAAATTTGGTTCAAAGATTTATCGGCAAACGATAAAGATTTTAAACTGTTGGCTCCTGGATTTGCCAATAATTACAGTGTGGTTGACAATATGGGCGATAAAATTTTATTAATAACCGACTTGAATGCACCTAAGTACAGATTGGTTGAAGTGGATAGCAAAAATCCAAATCAAAACAATTGGAAAGATGTGATTGCAGAGCAAAAAGATTTGCTTGAAAACATAGGAACGGGTGGCGGAAAATTATATGCCACTTACCTAAAAGATGCCTCTTCAAAAGTTTTTCAATACAGCTATGAGGGCAAAATGGAACATGAAATCGCTTTGCCATCTATTGGCACAGCCAGTGGTTTTGGTGGCAAAAAATTAGATAAAGAATTTTATTATTCATTCACATCTTTTATTACACCAGGGGCTATTTATAAATACGATATTGGCAGTGGCGAAAGCAAATTATTCCGTCAGAGTGAAGTGAAGTTTAACCCTGATGAGTTTGAAACCAAACAGGTATTTTATCCAAGTAAAGATGGAACTAAAGTGCCTATGTTTATCATTTATAAAAAAGGAATTAAGTTAGATGGAAACAACCCAACTATGTTATACGCTTATGGTGGGTTCAACATAAGTTTAACACCATCATTTAGCATCAGCCGTATTATGTTTTTAGAGCAAGGTGGTGTATATGCATTGGCAAATTTGCGTGGAGGTGGAGAGTATGGAGAAGAGTGGCACAAAGCAGGTATGTTGGATAAAAAACAAAACGTATTTGATGATTTTATTGCTGCCGCTGAATACCTGATAAGCGAAAAATACACCTCTAGTCAAAAGCTAGGAATCATGGGTGGTTCTAATGGTGGCTTGCTAATTGGTGCATGTATGACACAAAGACCAGATTTGTATAAAGTAGCCATTCCTCAAGTAGGTGTTTTGGATATGTTGCGTTACCATAAATTTACTGTTGGATGGGGTTGGGCTGTAGAGTACGGAAGCAGCGATGATGCCAAACAATTTGATTATTTGATAAAATACTCACCATTGCACAATGTAAAAGATAGCGTTTCTTATCCTGCTACCTTAGTGTGTACTGCCGACCATGATGATAGGGTAGTGCCAGCACATTCATTTAAGTTTTTGGCCACTTTGCAAGCCAAACACAAAGGTTCAAATCCTGTTCTTGGTCGTATTGACAGTAAAGCAGGACATGGTGCAGGCAAGCCAACTGCAAAACAAATTGAAGAAGCTGCCGATGTGTGGAGTTTTGCATTGTGGAATTTAGGGGCAGATATTAAATAAGATTTAGAGAATAGCTAAAAGAGATTAATCGATTGCGGAGCGATAGTCGAAACATCGATTAATCTAATTTACATTTTACCTTATTAAGGTTACTGTTCCATAAATATTTTGTTCAATATGGTTGGTATCAATAATATTTGCTATGTAATAATAAACAGCATCTGAGCAAGGTTGTTGCATAAATGTTCCATCCCACCCTTCTTCTATGTTGTTTGATTCATAAACCAAAGAACCCCATCGGTTGTATATGCTGATATGGTATTTGTCGATACTACTCGATTTAATTAGAAACTTGTCGTTTACATTATCGTTATTGGGCGAAAATACATTCGGCACGGCAAAAGATTTTTTATTGCTAATTTTCACATCACGGTAGGTAGAATCTTCACAACCATATTTGCTTGTTACTTTTAACCAAACTTTGAAAATATTTTCTGTTTTAAAGGTATGGCTTGGAAAAATAATGCTATCAGAAGAGCCATCTCCAAAATTCCAAAGAAAGGATTTGATGCCTATCGTATCTGGAATAAAGTTAACAGGAATATTCACATAATTGGTATCAGGAGAGTAGGTGAAACTAGCTTTTGGTTTATTGGCAACTATTATTTTTTTTGTAGTGGTGGCAATACATTTCGAGTTAGATACGGTGTAGGTGAAGAGAAAGGTACCGCTTTTAATTGGTTTAAAAATATTGCTTGATAGTGGCTCGCCACTAAATAATCCATTCATGTTTTTGGGAGTAAAAACAATTGGATTAGCTCCAACACAAACTATTGAATCCGACATTGAAAAACTAGCATCGGGCATAGCAAATACATGTATAAATTTACTTGTAGAGTCAATGCAATTGCCATTTCCAATTGTATAAGTAATTTTAAACATTCCAGTATCTGTTGGGTGAAAAACGCCATTGATAACTGTCGCCCCTGTGAAGCTACCACCTGTAATTGTTGTCTTAATGGTAATTGAATCGTTTGATATACAAACCAAGGAATCGCTAAGTGTAAACGAAGGATCAGGGGCATTAAATACATTCACGGTTTTGTAGGCAGAATCTGAACAACCATTGGTAAAAACAATTTTAAGTTTTACATTATTAACTCCCGAATTTGAATATATTTTTATTGGATTTGTTTTAGTAGAAGTATCATTTATAACACTACTAAAATTCCATAAATACTTAGCCACGCTTGTATTGTAGGCAATCGTATTGTCGAATTGAAAACTATTGGATACTAAGCATTGATTTGAGTAGTTTACATTTACACCCACTTTGGGTGAATCAAAAACTGTAACTTGTTTTACAATTGAATCAACGCAGCCAAAAGTATCAGCAATTATGAGTTTAATATTTTGTAATCCCGAAGCCAAATATGTTTTGCTTGGGTTTCTAGCAGAACTGTTATCAGTTGCTGATTCTCCAAAATTCCATAACCTTGTTAATGGTGACAATTGCCAAACAGAAGAATCTTTTAAGTTAAACAGATTGTTAGGAAGGCATTGCGAAGAGTTTGATGTGATAGTGAAATTAGCTTTAGGGTTTGGAATTGAAACTGAATAATACATTTTCTTTATTTCACATGCACTTAATGCCCTGTTGTGAATGGTGATGTCGTCAATTGCGCCTTTGAACCATTGACTTCCCTCTGAATTGTTTCCAATATATAAATCCATAAAAGAATAGCCTAAATTTCCTGACATTGAAACAATACTTTCAAGTACACCATTTACATATAGTTTCATGTTTGAACCATCATAAGTAGAAGCTAAAAATACCCATTTAATTGTTTGAGGGGATGTAGATGATATACAGTTTTTACCAGTACCCGAAACTCCATTTGAAAACCCATTGAAGTATTTGTTTGAAAAGGGTGTAGGTGTATTTGAATTCGTAGAATAAAGAGCATAAGAACTCCAAGGGTCAATAGTTGTACTCCATCTTTTGTCTAATATGGGTATCCATTGATTAGTATTGACATCTTCTTTAATCCATACACATATCGAAATAGAAGTTGTTGGTTCAATTGAAACTGATTTTGGAATTTCTATGTAATTATTACTCCCATTAAATTGATATGCACAATTTGAGTTGCCAAATCTGTCGATTGTTAATGTTGCTCCATTAACGGTTCCATGGTTTCCATTACCCGATGAATCACCAGCATTGCCATTAAATTTGTACCATGCCATTAATCCATTAGTAGGCACTTGTGCAAATAGGCTAAAGCTAACAAGAGTTAAAGTCAGAAATATGATTTGTTTACTCACCACGTTATTTGTTCACAACAATTTTTTTATAACTGTTTATTCCAATGATAAAATAAATACCATTGTCAATAGTAGTAATAGTTTGGGTGAATTTGTTGTTTTTGTTAAGTGAAATATTCATTACGTTTTGGCCTAATTCGTTCGTAATAATAAAATCACCATCAACATCTGAACTGATTGTAAAACTTCCACTATTTGGATTAGGAAACACCGATAAAGAAGCTTTTTTTGACAAATATTCATCTATGCCTACATTGCTAAAAGTTGTACATGCAGAGGTATCCAAACAATTGTTTTTAGTTACGATTACAGCATAAGAACCATTAGCTGTAACCGAATAAGTTTTGTTGTTTGCCCCAGTTATTATTTGGTTGTTATTACAATTTATCCATTGGTATGTTGCACCTGTTTCAAAAGACGAAATTGACCATCCATTTATTGACACATTCCTATTTGGCATTTGGTTTACAGTAATTGTTTTACTAGCTGTATTTGAGCAATTATTGCTGTCAATACCCGTAACGGTATATGAAGCAGTTGAACTAGGAGCAAAAGGTACATTATTAATTACTCCCCCTGTCCAAGTATAAGTTGTAGCTCCTGAACCATATAGTATACTTGACGATCCTATACATATTGGGTCAGCTAATGTATTAGCAACAACTTTAGGTAATGGATGAACTGTAATTGTTTTTGATGCGGTATTAGAACATGAGTTAGAATCTGTGCCTGTCACGGTATATGAATTGGTAGCTGATGGAGTGAAAGCCATACCATTGATAACCCCTCCATTCCACGAATAGTTTATTGCACCTTCGCCCGATAGCGTTACAGGATAGCCTGAGCAAACTGCACTTGCGGTAGAATTAATTGTAACAACTGGCAATTGAAACAATTTAATAGTTTTGCTTGCAATGCCCACACAACCGTTTTGATCTGTTCCGCTTACCGAATATGTTTTAGTAGCTGTTGGCACAAAAGGAACATTGTTTGTTATTCCATTATCCCACGAATAAGAGACTGCTCCATTTCCACTTAAGGATATAGAATTCCCAATACATACAGCATCTTTTTGATTACTTGAAACAATGGATACATTTGGTAGCGGATTAACATTGATACTTTTTAAAACAGAGTCTTTACAACCTTTATTACTTGAAATGATTAATTTAATAGTATAAGAGTTGCTTGAAGTATAGTTTCTGATAAGAGGGTTTGTAGTAGCTATATTTAACGTGTTATCATAATACCATACTCTACTTATTGTACCCGTTGAAATATTTGAAGTATCAAGAAATGAAAAGCTGTTGTTGTTCAAACATTGCGAAGTATTGTTAATTGTAAAACCTGCACTAGGACTTGCATTTACTATAACATTTTTTGTAACAGAATCCCTACATCCTTTATCACTATTCAAAACAAGTTTAATACTATAATTGCCTACATTGTTGTAGGTTTTGTAAACAGGATTAGAGCTCGTAAATGTAGCATCGCCCATATACCAAGTTCTGTTGTAAGTACCAGTGCTTATTATGCTAGTATCACTAATTATAAATAAGTGATCTTTGTAGCATTGAGTTGCATTGTTTATTATAAAACCAGCACTTGGCTTAGGGTTTACATAAACTGTTTGATTTATAGAATCTTTACATCCAGCATTGCTCACTAATAATTTAATAGTATAAGTTCCAGCGTTATAATAAGATTTTGTTACAGGGCTTACGGTAGATGTTCCGCCATCTCCAAGATACCAAACTCTGTTCAATAAGCCTAAGGCAACTTTAGAGGTATCGTATAATACAAACGAGTTGCCATTGATACATTGTGATGGGTTGCTAATTACAAACCCTGGGTTTGGTTTGGCACTAACGGTTATATTTTTGCTAGCAGAATCTTTGCAACCGTTTATATTTGATAAAACTAATTTTACTATGTAGTTGTTTGGCTGGCTATATATGATATTTGGGTTGGCAATGTTTGAAGTATCGCCATTGCCAAAAAACCATTTACGACTCACATTCACTTGGGTTGTAGTGTCGGCAAATGAAAAACTATTATTGGTAACACATTGTATGGCATTGCTCATGGTAAATCCAGCATTTGGTTTTGCCAACACTGTAATTGTTTTGCTTGCAGAGTCGATACAACCATAATTATTTACTACAATTTTCACATTATAAGTACCCCCATTTACATAGTTTTTGGTAGGATAGACTTGAGTTGAAATATCGTTTTGTCCTCCACCAAAATTCCACACACGAGTTAGTGATCCCGAACTTGCTTTTGAAGTGTCAGAAAAATTAAAAGCATTGCCCGCACATTGGACATAGTTGTTTACATTGAAACCAACACTTGGCATAGTTCCTACGCTCACTGTCAATATGCTCGAGTCGCGACAACCGTTATCAGCTATGGCAAGGTAACTAACATAATAAGTGCCAGCTGAACCATAAGACTTTGTTGGGTTTGCAACACGTGTAGTATCAATTGTTCCAGTACCCAAATTCCATAAACG
>CAIVPY010000052.1 GCA_903907885.1 uncultured Bacteroidota bacterium | reverse complement strand
GCTGCTGGTGTGATAGCTATCTTAGCCTTTAAACCATCTGAAAAAGCTTCAACGGTTTATGAGTTCAAACAGTTTTCAACGGTTGAGTCGCTTGTAGCTGGAGGATTAGGTCGTTCTCGAATATTAACTACAGATGAAAAAGGAGTTAGTGTTGAAAAAGATTTAATGAATTTCTTCAGCATGGTGGGTATTAATTTTGGAAATATTTCTAACAACGACAAACTTATAGTTGATAGAATAAATCAATATTCTGCTGAAGGATGGGAGTTGGCAGAAGTGACTACTGGGGTTCAAAGTTCATCTAAAGAAGCAGCTGGTATTTTTATCACTCGTTATTTATTTAAAAGACCAAAACAATAAGTAATAAATAATTACGTACTTTAAAAAACGCCTGCAAATAAACTTTGCAAGCGTTTTTTTTAGAACCGCAGTTAATAAAACACAGATTTTGCTTTCAATCTTTTACCTCTTTTATTCAATCACTTTTATATTCCATCCTTTAAAGCAATTTTTCCCACATACCATTTTCGGTTCACAATTCGTTTGTACCTTGCCCATTATTTTTAAACAAAAAAATGAAAAGAATATCAGTAGTTCTACTATTTACATTTTTACTAATTCAATCTGTTTCAGCACAAAGACCTAATAGTTTTTCATACGACCCGAGTAGGTTTATTGGCGAGTTTGAAGACTTTTTTAAAAGCTTTGCCAAAGGTGATATTAAAGATGCAGGAGATGAGTTTTATGGAAACTATTCTGCTGGCAAATTCACTCCACAACAAAAGATGGCCATCGTAAAATTGACCAATGAAATGTTGAACAACAATTGCCAAGGCAACCCTGACTTTGTGCAATATGTGTTGACCTGCAATGCCTTGGTAAGCTCTGGGCAGATAACAAAATTTGAGAATTGGCACAAGACACTATCGGCTTCACTGAAGCGTTCGAGGGATGATTTTCAAAAATTTTTAGCAGTTTCAAAGAATGTGTTTGCTGATAAAACCTTACTTCAGGTGGGTGCATTTACCTGGGTGGCTGAAGCGAGTAACATAGACCTACAGGTGCAAGGTGACCCAATGTTTATATTTAAAAATATGACACTTTTTTGCTACACACCGGGTGATACTTTCGAGATTTATAACACCGGTGGCCGTTTTATTCCAAGCAAAAATTTATGGCTAGGAAATGGTGGTAAAATGGACTGGACTAGAGTGGGTTTGGATTCAAACAAGGTGTATGCCCAATTGAAAAACTATAAAATTGATTTGACAGATGGCCTTACAGTAGCAGATTCGGCAACCTTTTTCAATAAATATCAATTTGCTCAAAGCATATTGGGAAAGGTTACTGATAAGCCCATGGGACGTTCGCAAGGCGCCCAATCAAACTATCCGCAGTTTGAAAGTTACCAATTGGCTTTTAGTGGTGTGAAATATGGTAAAGCAGATTTTAAAGGAGGTTTTGGTATGCGTGGTGCTGTGGTCCTTGGTCGCGGTGTAGGGGGACAAAAAGCAGAGCTTTGGTTCAGCTACAAAGGAAAGAGATTCCTGAGAGTAGCATCCAATGATTTTTATGTGCGTGAAAATAAAATTACCAATGATAAGGTGGAGCTAACTGTGTTTTTGGATAAGGATTCAATTTATCACCCACAGTTAAATTTTAGTTATTTGATTAATGAAGACAAAATAAACCTATATCGTGATAGCAAGCTAGGTGTGGCCGCAGCGCCATTCTCAGACTTTTTTCACATGGTTGAATTTAGTGTGGATGAAATGAAATGGAAACTAAACGAGCCCAAAATTGATTTGAAAATGGTGGCAGCTGATGATGCCGCTCGATTCTCATCACTTAACTATTATCGAGAATATGCTTACGAAAAAATTCAAGGCATTTTGGAATACAATCCATTGATGCGAATAAAGCAATACTGTGAAAAGAGCAGTACCAATACCTTCCACATTGCATCTTATGCAGCAGCATCTAGAAGCAATGTAAGCGATATAAAAATCCAAATGATTGATATGAATGATTTGGGTTTTGTTTACTACAACTCACAAACTGAAATTGTAACCATCAAACCAAAGCTAAAAGATTTTGTGAATGCCCACATGGGTAAGACCGATTTTGATGCCATTTCATTTAAGTCAACTATAAGTGCATTGCCTAATGCAAGTATTAGTTTAGTAAATAATGATTTGATTATTCAAGGTGTGCCTAAGTTTTACTTTAGTGATTCGCAGAGTGTTTACATTGTGCCTAAGGAGCAGGTAATTACTTTAAAGAAAAATAGAACCATTGATTTTAGTGGCAAGCTCAGAGCAGGTTTAGCTGATTTTTATGGAAACAATTTCTCCTTTGATTATACCAAATTCAATGTGAGGTTGAACAATGTTGACTCACTCAAATTCCTATACCGTGATGATACCTTAGGTTATCTAGCCAACGTGAAAAGTGTAATTCAGAATATTTATGGTACGCTTGAAATAGACCATCCATATAACAAAAGCGGCAGGAAGAAATTCTCTAAATACCCAGTATTTACTAGTGAAGTAGGCTCAAAAGTATTTTATGATTACCCTACTACACAAAAAGGTTCATATACCCGAAACAGGTTTCATTTTGCCGTTGACCCATTTACCTTGGATAGTTTGGCAGATTTGAATTTATATACCTTGGCATTGCCAGGCACCTTTATTTCAGATGGAATTTTGCCTGATATGCGCCAAGAATTATCTATGCAGCCTGATAAATCTTTAGGATTTTTTATACCTGATGATGGCAGCACAAGTTATACATTATACAGAGGCAAAGGCTCTGCAAAAATGAGTGTGGCATTAAGCAATGATGGATTGATTGGTGATGGAACTGTTTCCTATTTGGCCTCTCGCTCTCAATCGAAACGCTTGATATTTTTATTGGATAGTATGAATGCCACTTGCGATGTGTTTGAAAATGATAGAACCTCATTGTTCCCCACAGTTATCAAGTCGGCCAATGTATATAACCATTGGATACCTTACCAAGACACCATGTTTATTACCAACAAAGGCGAGCCAATAAAAATTGCTTATGACAGAGCAAGGTTAAGTGGTACGATTATTCTTACACCACTTGCCATGAAAGCAAAAGGTAAAATGGATATTGAGGACGGTGAATTGTTAGCAGATTTGTTTGAGTTAAGGCCTGTTGAAATCCTATCAGAGG
>CAIVPY010000051.1 GCA_903907885.1 uncultured Bacteroidota bacterium | reverse complement strand
TGGATTTACATATATAAGTCCCATCTGCACAGCAGCAAGGGGATTTTCTAAATCACGATCACCGCTGTATCGCTTATCACCTAACCACTCACGTTCAGAGCCCCAATAAATATCTTCTTCTGGTTCCCATACATCTTCACGACCACCGGCAAAACCAAATGTTTTGAATCCCATCGATTCAAGCGCGCAGTTACCAGCAAGGATCATTAAATCCGCCCAAGAAATTTTCTTACCATATTTCTTTTTAACTGGCCAAAGCAATAAACGCGCTTTATCTAAACTTGTATTATCAGGCCAGCTATTCAATGGAGCAAATCGCTGAGTTCCATTTCCACCTCCACCACGTCCATCTGCTATGCGATAGGTACCGGCACTATGCCAAGCCATGCGGATAAAAAATGGTCCATAATGACCATAATCTGCTGGCCACCATGCCTGAGAATTCGTCATCACCTCATAGATGTCTTTTTTCAAGGCGGCTAAATCCAAACTTTTGAATTCCTCAGCATAGTTGAATGACTCACCCATCGGGTTAGACAAGGAGGAGTGTTGACGTAAAATATTCAATTTCAATTGATTAGGCCACCAATCACGGTTTCTTGTACCACTGCCGGCACTCTGTTTGTGCGTTCCTCCCGTAAATGGGCACTTACCTGCCGAACCGCTAGTTGAAGGTGTATTACTTTCCATAATGAATAGATTAAGATTTGTTTAAGGGTGATAAAATTACGACAATATCGATTACTTCCTTAGAACAACTCGAATATGACAGAAGTTTTACAGAACAGCAAAAAAAGTAAAAAAATATTCATTCAAGTCATCTAATAAAATTGATGCACACAACAATACATCAACTATGCAATTGAGGTTTCTAATAGCAACTAGAAAATTTTAATGAGTATTCGAATACTCCACCACATTACCAATAAGCCTAATAAAATAAATGATGCTTTTCTAGGTAACCTCCCCGCTAATTTTGCTGCAATAGGCGCAGCGATTACACCACCAATGATAAGTCCTATGATGGTTTGCCAATGACTTACACCTAGCACTGCAAAGAAAGTAAATGCACTCGCTAAGGTTACAAAAAACTCAGTTAAGCTTACCGTACCAATAACATATTTTGGAGTACCCCCTTTTGTGATTAACGTTGTTGTCACAATCGGTCCCCAACCTCCTCCTCCAAATGAATCTAAAAATCCACCTGCACCAGCCAATAACCCATAACGTTTAAACTTAGAGCGGACTTTCATTTTTTTAAATGCATTGATAAAAATTCTAATGCCTAGTATTAATGTATAGCATGCAAGCACCGGACGAATATAATTAGAATGTTTATCACCAAGATAATACAAGAGAAGAGCACCAAATATGGCTCCTAATACTCCAGGAATTACAAGTATTTTAAATAATTTCTTATTGACATTACCGAATTTATAATGACTATACCCACTTGCTCCACTTGCAAACATCTCAGCCGTATGAATGCTACCACTGATCGCAACGGGGGGAATGCCTGCCGACAATAAAACAGTTGCACTGGTTACACCATAACCCATCCCAAAAGCACCATCTACTAATTGTGCAACGAAACCCGCCAACAGCATGATACCAAAATTAGGGTCCAATGAATGATATACATCCATACTTGATTGTCCCATTTCTTTGAATGGTACATAAGAGAAAATAAAATGACCAATCAACATTAAAGCAAAAACCAAAGCAGAATAAGAAGCCACTTTTCTCCAACGCTTCTCACTTACACTATTTTCATTTTCAACCAAAACACTGGTAATGCTATTGAGTCTTTTAACTTTATCTTCAAAACTGCCCTTTAATCCGTTGCGAATTTGCTGAAGATTATGCAACACATCATCCAACTCGTCTGGTAATGTATGATTAAGCATCTCTTTTATGCGTTTAGCCGCAGTAGGGGATTTCCCATTCGTGGAGATAGCGATTTTTAAATTTCCCTTTTTCACTACAGAACTTAAATAGAAATCACATAAATCAGGCTTATCAGCTGCATTGACCAAAATACCTTTTGCTCTGGCATCTTGAACAACTTGAGCACTTACATCACCTTCATTTATAGCAGCTATTACTAAATCAATATCAATAAGGTCAGCTGAATGATATGATTTTTCAAATAACTTGATCTTGGGGAAGTCCTTAACCAACTCCTTTATTTCAAGACTAATTTCACGCCCAACAATATGAATATGTGAAAAGGGCATACAATAGCAAATATGGAAACTCAAGCACAGGTAATTCTTTTTCTACTTTTTATAATGGCTCTCATGTTATATATGCTTCACAATTTCTGTATGATAGCACATCTTATGATACATTGGTAGCTAAAGGCATTAGAGAAAAACCTAAAGAATCGTATATTATTTGCGATACAATGGGCAGGATTCAGAAACAAATTTTATTCACACAATGCTATACTATACCCTCATCTGTTTTCCCTAAAAACAAAGACTATTTTTATACCACTTTAAACGCATCGGAGTACTTATACATAAACGGCACTAAAATGCTGGATAGCATAGGCAAGGCCAACACGGGTTTCAGGGTAATTAAATGTGGTTTTGATGGCTCTGTTAGTGTGTTGCACACAATTTATGCGTATGCAAATAACTTTTTATATTATGATGAAACCAAGGGGGATTTATATGTTGCATTATCTCAAATACTACTTGTTGATTCAACTAAAAGTTATCCTACTGTTATTCGTAAAAACAAAGTAAATATTTTGCAAATAAATATCACAGCAGGGGGGATAGAAAAAGTGTGTAACTTGGATAGTGTTTTTTCAAAGTTTAGTATCGATAATGGTAAATTATTGGCTTATGCAAACATTATAAAAAGCAATTATAATTATACCGTACAGGATTCTAATTATTACAGAAACAGTAGTACAGATAATTACACAACGGATGCGGTGGTGGCAGCATACGATTTAAACACTTCGCAATACTTATGGCATCATCAATACAAAGTATATACTTATGGAAAAATAATGGTGGCTACCACATCCAATAATAATTTTTGTATAGCCATAGATTATATTGACACAATAGCTATGGATGGTGTAAATACCAGAATTGACTCTGTATTACTGAGTCAAAAAGCTTTAATAAATTTTGATATGAATGGAGGGATTAAATGGCTTAAAACATTTAATAATTACGCATCAGGTATTAATATCAAAAATTTTGGTGTTTGGGCAAATAGTTTAAGAATGGAATTAAGTTGTTCATTTGTTAATTCGCTTAATTATGATAAAGTATATTTAGGATATAATGTAGGTTTAAATAACCACGTATCTGTTGATTTAAACACGGGTAAACTAATATCTATTTATCCAAAATATATTGGTGGAGCTATAAATTTCACAGATAATGAATATATCTATTATGGCACTTATGCTTTTCAACCAAATGGTATTGATACAATCACTTTTAATAAGACTTTGTATAAAGCAAGGAAGGGCGTTCAAGACTATATTTTTTATAAGTATAACAGAGATGCTAATAATTTATCGAGCTATTTGAAAGAGAGTGACGTAGAAAAATTTTGTTGTCAAGTGTTTCCCAACCCATCAACAGATAAAGTTCATATTACTGCAAATAGCAATATTTACCCTGAAGATATTAGTATGTATGAGCAAAGTGGAAAGAAATTGAATACTGCTTTTACGATAGATAGAAAAGATACGATTACTTTAGATTTGACGGGACTCAATCCTGGGATTTATTTTCTTATAATGGAAGGAAAGGCTTATAAAATAATTCGCTTATAATTAGCCCTTGCATGTGTCCTGCAAGACTTTATAAAAATAGCCCTTGGCTTAAAGCCAAGGGCTATTTTTATTATACAGTGGGTGGTGTGGGCGGTGTGTCTTTTTTGTGTGCTTGTGTAGCTTTTATCAGTTGGCGGTATTGGCTAATGGTAGCGTCTATTTCGTTTACACATTTTTGCAACATGGCGGTATCTGTTTTGTCGGCCACGGCTGTTTTGTAGCGAGTTTGTATCATATCTATCAATGCTTCGTAAGCAGGTATGGCTTCTTTGCGCACATCAAAAAAACTTTCTTTGTTTTGTTCGGTGCCCAATTGGCTGCTGCGATTGGCATAAGTATTTATAAAAGCGGTGTTAGCTTGTTCTATCTCTGCTATCCATTCGGTGCCATTTAGGGTGGCAAGGGCAGCTTTTAATGCTGCTTCTGTTTTGCAATCTTCTACTATTTTGCTAAGTATGGTAGTTTCGGCTTGCAGGTTTTGGGTGGCTATGCCTGTGCCGTGGGTATCCATATAAAATTGCAAGGTATTGGCTGCCTCTTTGTTTGATTCGTTAGGGTGTTTTAAATACCCTTTTATCCATGCTACAAAGCCCGAAATGGCAGCATCTCTGCGGGCATCCATTTTTCCAATTTCGGCTGTCAATTCCGAGCCTTTTTCTCTATCAATGGCATCAAGCAATCGTTTTAAAATAGCATCCACTGCATCGTACTCAGGTTTAAATTTACTCTTTGCAGGGTCGGCATCCTTGGCCGATTTGGCTACAAGGCTTAAAAATTGGTACAATTCGGTGTTGATTAAGCGGGAGAAATCAATTTGATATTTTTTCATAAAAATTAAATTTTAATTATTAATAGACGATGGTAAATGTATAACTGTTAAAACATTGAACAAAATAAAATGTCATTTTTTAGAATAGATTTTTATCATATTTTATACAAACCAAGCTCTGTTGACACGTTCGGGAAATCCCGAATGGGCAAACCGACCTCGTTTGGAGCATTCGGGGATTTACAAACAGACAAAAAGGCATAATTGGAGCATTCGGAATTTCCCGAATGGGCAAATCGACCTCGTTTGGCCCATTCGGGAATTTACAAATGGACAAAAAGGCACAATTGGGGCATTCGGAATTGTCCGAATGGGCAAATCGACATCTGTTGGAGCATTCGCTTACGAGCAAACCGATAAATTGACTATGATTGGGGCATTCGCTCGGGAGCGAATGGGCAAACCAAGCTCGTTTGGGGTATTCGGGATTTTACATACAAACGAAAATCCATAACTAAGCCCTTGTGGGCATCACGGCCTGCAAGACATAGTTGCAATTGGTGTTGATGTCAACATTCATAAAATGCTAAGATGCTTTGATAAAAATCTAAAATGCACGATAACAATTAAAGGCTCATTTATTATTCGCATATATTTCAATTGTTAAAAAGCCAGATGCCAGCAGCCAACAAGCTACCACAATGTGGAAAGGATAACTATTTTTTTTACCCGAAAGTCTTATTTTTGCCCACGTATGGAAGAAAATAAAAAACGTAACCGCTTTGCGGTTTTTATCCCTTGGGCTTTGGTCGTTATTCTCACTGCCTTAAACGGGTTCTTTGTGTTTAATTATTTTCAAACAGATAAAAAGTTGGTTGTAACCGAAGAGCGTTTGTTTTCAACCGATTCGGCTAAAGTAGCTTTGGATAAAATACTTGGCGAAACCGAGGCAGAGCTAACTCAATACAAAGGCAAAAACGAGGAGTTGGATAAATTTTTAAAAGAGAAAAACGAGCAATTACAAGACTATGCCGAACGTATTCAAGGCTTATTAAAGCAACAAAAAGTTAATAAAAACGATTTAGACAATGCCTTAGAAGAGATTGACCAATTGCGATATTATAGAAGAAAATACATCGCTCAAATTGATTCACTTTCATTACAAATTGAGTCGCTACACATCGAAAACAATAACCTTAAAGGTGATGTGAAATCGCAAAAGCGAAAAAATGAAGACCTATCGATGGAGAATGTTGGGTTAAAAAATAAAGTAGCAATAGGTGCTAAATTGAATACAGCCAATATTTTTGTTACTGGGGTAAAGTTTAGAAGCAATGGCAAAGAAAAAGAAACCATCAAAA
This sequence comes from uncultured Bacteroidota bacterium, assembly GCA_903907885.1. Taxonomy (GTDB): domain Bacteria; phylum Bacteroidota; class Bacteroidia; order UKL13-3; family UKL13-3; genus RGVD01. The sequence continues at coordinate 1,002 of CAIVPY010000051.1, read as the reverse complement.
CTTCTCAATTAGAACAATTGAAAATTACTTTCAACATAGCCGAAAACTATGTTTCCGAAAAAGGTTCAAAAGACATCTTTTTAAAAGTTATTGGTCCTGACGGTACAACTGTTTATAACAACAGCGCAGGCTCAGGAACTTTTAAATTCCAAAACGAAGAGTCAATCTATTCAAGCAAAAAAGTAATTGAGTTTACACAAGAAGCGCAGCAAGTTAACTTCTATTGGAACAAAGGCAGTGATTGGCAAAAAGGTAATTACAAAGCCGAACTTTTTGCAGATGGCTTCAAGATAGGCACTTCCGATTTTGAATTAAAATAGCAATTAGAAAATTAGTTTTATGTAGGTTGGATACATTGCAAGGTACGAAGCAATCTCTTAAAAAAAAGATTGCCACACTTCACTTCGTTGCGTTCGCAATGACGCTTCATTTGAACAAAAGATTTACAGCGGCAAGGATAAATCTTTTTGAGGCGAAACGGTCATTGAGCGAAGCCGAAATGGCGTTTCGAATACGCTCAACGGCCATTCGGCACCTTGAAAATCGAAACTCTTTTGGTTGTACCTTTTGGAGTTTCAAAAGGTACAGATATAAAATTTGATTACTCCCCAAAAATTAATCTTATCCTTAATTTCTACTCACCATATCAAATGCCTCGTCCGGTATTTCATCCACATTAACGATTAAAAACCCATCAAGTGCATCATTAAATTTCGGGTCGATGTTAAAAGCAACAATCTTTGCATTTAGCTTCAGGTATTTTTTAACCAATACAGGTATCTTCAATTGGTTGTTTTCAATATCACCTATAAGGTTATCCAATTGTTTGATATCATCTGCATGAGCTTTTAATAAAGCTTTTTCATCATCGTCATATTTAAATCGAAATTTTTTTCTGGGTGTAATTAAACTTGCCCAATTTCTATCGTAATGATGCAATCTAACATATGATACCAAAAGTTCTTTAGATAACCTGGAAAACTGACTGCTGATACTCACAGG
>CAIVPY010000050.1 GCA_903907885.1 uncultured Bacteroidota bacterium | reverse complement strand
TAGTGTCGGAATTATTTGGATTTGCTGTTTTGTTTAATAAATTAAATATAACTGTTCTTTTCCATCGGTTTCCATTTGCATCATAATCATATTTCACTTTTGTAAACTGAGCATAGCTGTTTTGACAAATCATAGCTATGCTAAAGAATAGAATTGTTTTGAATAATGTCTTCATGTTTTTATTAATTACTTGATACTGTTTTTGTGTTAGTTATTAGCTTAATAGGTATTTGAGCAATAGGTTTTATTCCTCTAATGTCAGACAGGAATACTTTTATAATTTTAATATTCTTATCAGGTATTGTAGTAAGTATTTTTATTTTTATCCATCCAGTTTCTCCTGGTGGAATTGGGTATTTATACCAGTCTACTTCAATACATTCACATGGCGATACCACTGCTGTTGGTTTCACTCCGTCTTGTGAATTTCCGATTCCCTTATTAGTAGTGCTACTACCAGTACTTCCTCCACCCCCAGTTGTACCTATATCTGGATTTTGAGGGCTATCTTGTATTTTATTCACAAATGAAAATGTTTTTTCATAGACAGTACCTAGTTCGAATGAATCAATTCCAAGGCTATCATTAAGATTTATTGTCATGGTATCTTCAATCTCAATTACATCTTCTACATAGGAATAACTATAGTCCTTCCAATAATCAAATGAATCGGTTTGCAGGGTATCAGGAGGTGTTTCTGTTTGAGAATATAGATTTATATTTAAACACAAAAGTCCTATGTAAATCAACAATAAAATTTTTCGAAGTCGTTTATTTTGTTTATTGAACAAAACTTTAGAATTGCTATTTTTTAACATAATTAATAGAGTTTCGGTTTAGGTTCTTCAATTTTTAACTTTATTCAAATAATAAAATTAAAAATTAGAAATGCAAATATTGTATCTAAATCCCACCATTAAAATTGAAAAAAATGCATTATAAACAGAATATTTACTGTTTATAATGCAACTAGTACAGCTTTATGACTATTATTTGTTACGATTTTTTTGATTTAACAAAAGAAAGCAACATAAAATTGAATTTGAGTTAATTGGGGATTGTCTTCCCTGAAACAAATGCTATATCACAAAGATTAAATATTTATTTATTATAATTGAACTGTCTAAGTATATATTAGAGTTTAATTTTATTAAGCAGTTGACTCAATGCGAATTTTATGAAATTTGCTCTTATTGATTAAGATAGTGTTCAATAATCAGTTTATTGTTTGAAAATATAGCTTATTGCAGTAAATAAATACCTAATTTGACTTAATCTATTACAAATTGCAATATCATAATTTGTGTTATTTATTTTTACCACCTTTGAAAATCTCATTTACCACCCAGATACCAGTTCCAATTAATAAGACCCTTCCTATAAAGTCATTACCTTTTTTCTTTTGAAGATCGAGTAAAGCATTTAAATTATTATTATAAGTTGTTGGAATTTGATTTGTGCTTATTGTTTGAGGGTATTTGAAATTCTCAGGCACTTCGATTTTAAAATTACTGAAGTCAATTTCTTTCGGCTTATTTGGCAATAGAAATGATATTTGCTCAACTTTCTTTGCTTCATTTTTTTTGTACAAATCTTCGGCAAAAATATTTAGTTCCGATTCAGGTCCAAATCTCCCTTTATGATAAGCCACACCACCAACCACCTTTATTACAAAATCGCAATTGTGCTCCAAAGATTGGTCACCTTTGAAATTACCCCCTTTGGTAGCTTGCACAATAGCAACAAATGACTTTTTAGGATTTTCTTGTTTTATACTTTCAAGAAACTCATCGTCAATACCAGCAACATTTATACTATCTATAAATACAAAATCATACGAGCTGGACTTTATGTATTCCTTAATTTCTTCCCTGTTTCTAGTTTGAATGATACTTAGCTTGCTTCCACCAATACTTTTAATCTTTTCCTGCATAGAAACACTTTTGCCCTCCTCCGCAGCCACATATAGTACATTACCAAAATACTCTTGTAAATAATCAGCAAACCTAATTGATAGGTTACTTTTACCTCCCTTAGGTAAGCCCCAAATGATGCCAGAAAACCTTTTCTCAGGTTTACCAATAAGTTCTAAAAACTTGCCAGTAAAGTTTAAAGTATCAAATTTCATATTGGCCAATTCATCACCAGTGAATGCAACTATTTTTGAAGCGTTCGGAACGTTCGAGACCCCAATAATGCTGGGTTTAGCAGTTTTTACGGATTGAGATTTTATCTTTAATTCCGAACGTTCGGCTTTTCGTTCGGAAAAATCGTTCGAGTCCAGTTCGGAACCGTTCCGAACGGTATTCCAATTGGAAGATTGGGCCTTACTTAGCATTTCTTTTACATAGTCATGTGCGGTGGTTTTGCCAATGCCTAATGCTAAAGCAATCTTTTTATAAGAGTTACCTTGTTTGAATAATTCGAGAGCTTTTATTTTTAGATCCATAATTGAAAATATTATTACAAATATATTTCTAAATTTTGAAAAAATGAAATAAATATTACCTTTGCGTAATATGCATGAAACATTTGAAAAATTGAAAGAGTATTTTCCAATAAGCCATTTTGAGATGGAAAATATTGAAACATATTTGCCATTGATAGAAAGAAGTGCAGTTCCTTTGGCTTTTACTGGTGTTAATGCTCGAACATTTTTTGCATGGAAGCAAAATGGATTGGTTGATTTGAGTATTCTAAAGAAAGAAGATGAAAATGGGCGCAAATGGATAAAGTTGAACTTGTATGAATTTGTTTGGGTTAAGATAATCCAAAATATGCGTGACTTTGGATTATCCTACGATTTAATAAAGATCCTTAAAACTCAGCTTGAAATACAAACGCACAGGACATTTGTTGAGCATTTGCCTGATATTGAAAATCATTGGAGGACTCAAAAAGGATTTTCGGAAGAAAAAATAGTTGAAGCAAAAGGATTATTGAAAAAGTACGCAGCTATGTTAGAAATGACCTTTGATCTAGATGACCCTTATGAGCAGCAAAAAACAATCTTGTTTAATTTAATAACGAAAACAATTCAACTTCAATCCAAAAGTTCAATTTTGATTTTAAAAGACAATGATGAATTCAAAGTCAATGTTGTGTTTTATGATGGTGTAGAAGAATTGCAACAATACATATTGCCGACAATAAGAAAACCCCATTTTGAAATTCCCCTATTGGAAATTATTGAAGATTTCTTCAATGAACCCAAAAGCGTTCAATATGGTGAAGAGCTTGGTTTGATTGACCCAAAAGAAAAGAAAGTATTGGAAGCATTAAGAAAAAATGATTTTATTGAACTACATATTAAATTGAATCAAGATAATGATTTAGTCATTGAGTCAATAAATGATGGAAACATAACTGATGAACAAGCTGCCCAAGTTAGGAAAATACTTGGTTTGAATCAGTATGAAGAGATAACACTTAAATACAGAAACAACAAAAACTTATATTTCCGAAACAAAAAAAGAATAGGATAAATAAAACAGACCCGATTGGTTCGGCTTTAACATAAAAACAACTGTCACCTCGTAGCCCGAGCTTTCAGTTACACAGCCCACAAGCTGTTATGTACAACCTTAATAAACACAAACAAATTTTAGAACAAAACGGTAACAAGTACACATTAGAAGAGACAAAAATTATTACAGAATTTCTAGAACTATTGATAGAAGTTCAAGGCGCAAACTTAAAAAAGTATTTAAAAGATGATGATGAAAGCAGCATTGATGGCTCGAGTATCGAGTGATGAACAAGCGAAAGGATATTCGCTAGATGTTCAATTGGATAGTCTAAGAAAATATTGCGAAAGCAATAACTTAATCGTATCAAAAGTTTTTAAAGAAGACCATTCAGCAAAAACATTTGAAAGACCCGAGTTTATTTCCTTTCTAAAACATCTTAAAAAGAACAAAGGAAGTATAGACCTTTTATTATTTACCTCATGGGATAGGTTTTCCAGGAATGCAATGGAAGCCTATCGCATGATAGATGAACTAAAAAAATATGGAGTGCAAGCACAAGCCATAGAGCAACCGATAGATTTATCAATACCTGAAAACAAATTAATGTTAGCAGTTTATTTGGCTATCCCAGAAATTGACAATGATAGACGCTCTATAAAAACCATCGGGGGTATCAGAGGCGCAAGGAAAGCAGGACGAATTACATGCACAGCACCGAGGGGTTATTCAAACAAACGTGATGAAAGAAACAAACCCATTATTGTTCCCAACGAACAGGCAAAGCATATTGTAAACGCTTTTGAACTAGTGGCAAGTGGAACTCCAATGGAAGAGATAAGAAAAGAATTAGCCATCAGCGGAGTTAAAGTATCAAAATCTCAAATTTATGTAATGTTTAAAAATCCAATTTATTGCGGAATGATTCGAGTGCCAGCAGGGGAGAATGAAAAAGAATATTATACAAAGGGCATACATGAACCAATTATTTCAGAGCTCTTGTTTAATAAAGTGCAAGATGTATTAACAGGAAGAAGACTTGCAACCAATAGACAAAGTACATTGGTAAAAAAAGCTGAACTCCCTTTAAGGGGTGTTTTGATATGTGATAACTGTAAGAGCCACATTACAGGAAGTGCATCAAGAAGTCAAACAGGTAAAAAGCACTTCTACTACCATTGTAACCATTGCAAAATGCAACGTTATCCTGCCGAAAAAGCAAATGAGTTGGTAGAAAATTTGCTAAAAGATTTGTCCATATCAAAAGACTATAAGACCTTATATCATTCTATGGTAAGTGATTACTTAGGTGTAGCAAAAGATCCTGAAAGCGAAGAGAAAAGGATGAAAGAAATAAGAGCCCAAATTCAAGTTGAGAAAACAAGGTTAGATAATTTGCAAGACATGTTTGTTGATAATAAAGTGTCACATGAGGACTATTCAAACTTGCGAAGAAAGTACGAGACTAAAAAACTAGAATCGGAGCAAGTGCTTGCCAATAAAAAAGAGTTAGAAGATACTATTAATAAGAGATTAGAAAGTTCACTTCAAAAGGTATCGAACCTAGCGGAGATATACGAAAACACAGACTTGAAGTCCAAATCAAAATTTTTAAGTTCGATTTTCCCAGAAAAATTCAGTTTTGACGGAAAAAAATGTCGAACCACAAAAATAAATGAATTAATCCGTCAAGCTATCAGTATTGATAGGGGTTTCAAAGGGACAAAAAAAAGACAACTCTCAAAAAACTTGGAGTTGTCTTATATGGTAGCGGGGAGCAGGATCGAACTGCCCACCTTAGGGTTATGAATCCTACGCTCTAACCAACTGAGCTACCCCGCCATTTTTTGATTTATGGGCTGCGAATTTATAAAAAAAATGAAGTTTAATGCTATAATAAAAATATTTTTATTTTTGAAATACGTAAACGTAATTGCAATCGTTTATAAAGTGCACATTTATATAGACTATTCACAATTGATTGTTCTACTTCTTATAATTTTTGATTTCTATGAAGTATGTGAATGTGTAAATTTGTTAAAAGTTATTCTAATGAAAGTAAAGCGCAAATTAATTGGTAGTTTATCGGTGTTAGTAGTTTTTGCTTTGTGCTTCATTCTTGCTAGTTACCCTACATTTAAGGCTGTTTGCCACACAGTAGCTATTAAAATACACAAAACATTTTCTCCAACCTATCCTGGATGGGGCATATCGTTGCCCGAAAATTATGAAGTACATGGAATAGATGTGAGTCGACACCAAAGAGAAATTGATTGGAGTGCAGTAAGTGCTACTCGCAATGATAATGTTTCTATTTCATTTGCTTTTATTAAAGCTACAGAGGGTAGAACTGTAAAAGATGATTATTTTCAATACAACTGGCGCGAGGCTAAGAAAAATAATATTTTAAGAGGTGCATACCATTTTTTTCGTCCACATTTAACTGCCGAAGAGCAATTTAAGTTTTTTAGTAATAATGTAGTATTGGACAAAGAAGATTTACCCCCAGTTTTGGATATTGAAATGAAAGGAAGCTCATCGCCTAAAGTATTAAAGAAAAAAGTGAAGCGTTGGCTTGAATTGGCTGAAAAAAGATATGGAATGATTCCTATTTTGTACACAAATTATAGTTTTTATAAGCATTATTTAAATGGGAAAGATTTTGAAAAATATCCATTGTGGTTAGCGCATTATGCCACCTCTGACTTGAATCAAAAACATAGTGCTTGGCATTTTTGGCAACACAACGAAAGTGGCAGAGTGAATGGGATAAGAGGTGGTGTTGATTTTAATGTTTTTAATGGTGATTTTGATAATTTACTTAAACTTTGTAAAAAGTAACAAAAAAGGTTAGAGTTTTTCTCTAACCTTTTTTGTTTTATAATTATTGTAGATTATTACATATATCTGTTACCTACCCAAACAAAACGCTTGGTAACAAATTCAGGGTTGGTGTAGCTAGCGTTTCCAGCAGGGTTGCCACCTGTCATATGAAAATCACTAAAAGCTGCGTGTGAATTTATAAATCCAGCACCTGTAAAGTTAAAACTAACGGGAACGAAAGCTGAGTTCATCTCATTTGCAATGCTTCTTTTAATTGAATCATCAGTGGTGTATGCACCGCAGGTAAGCGCACCTTTGCTTTCAGCTAATGCTTTTGCTTGGGCTATGCTATCCTCAATGCCATCTGTTTTTATTACAAATACAATTGGGCCAAAGGCCTCACTGTTGTATATATTGCTTTGGGTTCTGTCTAATGAAATTACCACAGGTGTAGCAATTCTGGCATCTGCAAACTCTTCGTTTTTAATGGCTTTGGTATCAAGTACCACCTTGCCACCAAGGTTTTTAGCTTCATTTACTCTTTTATAAGTAGCTTCAGCTTGAATAGCTCCTAGTGTACCCGGTCCAGCTTTAGGATTATCAACCAAGCCTATAATTGCTGCTGAAAGTCCATTTACCACATCATCATAACTTACGATACCTTCAGCCGTTTTAACGCCATCTTTGCTAACAAAAATATTTTGTGGAGCAGTACACATTTGTCCACTGTATAAACTAGCACTAAAGGCAATGTTTCCTAGAACAGCTTTTAAATCACTCACCGAATCTAATATCATTGAGTTAACACCAGCCTTTTCAGTAAAGGTGGTTTTAGGCAATGTTTCAATATAGTTTCCAAACTCGCTACTACCCGTAAAATCAATTATCTTAACTTCTTTATGTTCAGCTAATAACTTAGTAATGGGTGCAGATGAAGAGTCAACTGCTAACTGACATGTATTGATATCAAAGCCATTTTCTTTCAATGTGTTTTGTATTTCCTCAACCACAATGGCAATAGGTAATATGGCTTTTGGGTGAGGTTTAACTATACAAGCATTTCCAGTTATCATATCAGCAAAAATGCCAGGAACCGTGTTCCAAACAGGAAAAGTTGAGCAACCAATTACCAATGAAATACCTTTTGGCACAGGTTTAAAATCTTTGTGCATTTTTAAATCGAATTTTCCAAAAGATTTTACCCAATCTGTTTCTTTTACAAAACGGGTTAATTCGGAATAACCCATTGCCACAGCCTCTAAAGCGCGGTCGTTTGCGTGAGGACCGCTAGCTTGGAAGCTCATCATAAAAGCTTGCCCTGTGGAGTGCATGGTGGCATAAGCAATATCAAAAAAGCGTTTGCTGATTTTCTCCAAAGCTTCAATAAGAATTCCAGCACGGGTTTCAGGACTCGTTGCCGACCAGTTTTTTTGAGCTTGCTTGGCATTTGTTATCAAACTATCTACTGGAAAAGTAGGGTATTTCACTCCAATACCTACTTGCAAGAATGGAGATACTTCCTCTCCATGCCACCCTGATTCATTGCTTTGTAACAAAGATTTGAAATCATTGTTCATGGTGGCGCTTATCCAAGTTTTTGCTTTCGCATCAGCATCTTCAGGATAGGCTTTGGGGTTTTCAGGATAAGGTGTATAATAGGTGCGTTCACCCAAAGCTTTGATTGCTGTTTCAAGCGTGGTTTTATGTTTTTCGTATAAACTCATATTTATATTCATTTATGTAAATTAATTTCTTCAGGCAAAAGTATTGCAATTACCTTAATTGACAATACTTATTATAAACTTAGCCTCTCTTATTTAGATGGCAAGTTTTTGCCTTTTATCTAACAATTTTGAAATATTATGATACTTGATAGCGTTTATTCCATATTATTACATTACATTCACAGCAAAATTATTTACTAATACACATTAATTGCTTAGTTATTAATGGTTAATATCAAAATGTATTTGTAACTATAAATAGTTAATAGTATAAAAATATGGCAAGACCAAGAACAAAACCAGTGAAATTTAAAAACGGATTTTACATTGAGGTGCGCAACAAAGGCTCAAAAACGGGTATTAAATTAAGAAAAGAAACCAAAGAGGAAATGATACAAGCGGCCAAAGATTTAGAAGGAATTAAGGACGTTATTATTTATGGTGAATCAAAAAATGGCAAATGGGTAAACAAACCCGAATCATAGTCCATTACACTTTTTTTATCAATTCAATCAGCTTATCTACATCATTTGTAGTGTTGTAAATATGAGTAGATACACGCAATGAGTCTAAACCATTTTCGTGTACTGCTCTTATTCTTACTTTGTTTTCTAAGCAAGTATTGTAAAATTTCATATACTCAACCGACTTCATTCTAAATCCTATATTGAGCATCGAGATTCCTCTTCGGTTGGGGTAATTACATCTAATTTATCTGCATATTGTAACAATTGGTCTTGGGTGTATTTGCCCAATGCTTTAATCCTATTGTAAATATTTTCTTGCCCGATGCTTTCAATAAAATCAATGGCAGCTTCTACACCTTTGTATAAACCAATGGACTGTGTTGCACCATAATACCTGTGAGCACTGTCGGCATAATCGCCCATTTCGGGCACATTATTCATCATGTTCCATTTAGCATTGTCGCTTCCGCCTCCTACAAAATAAGGCTGAAGCGTGTCTTGAAATTCCTTTCTAACATACAAAAATCCAGTTCCTTTTGGGCCAAGCATCCACTTGTGGCAGCAACTGGCATATACATCACAGCCCATATCGTGAAGATTTAAAGGCATCATACCCGCACCATGTGCACCATCAATAATAGAAAATAGGCCTTTGTCTTTGGCCAGTTTACAGATTTCTTTGGCTGGCATAATTTGCCCTTGTGTACAAGGTATATGAGGCACAACAATGGCCTTTGTCTTTTTGTTAATGAGCGAAGAAATTAGGTTTAAGGTTTCGCTTGCGGTAGAGGCGGGCGTAAATGTTTTAATCACAATGCCATGAAGCTTTCTTCTGTTGAGCCAAGGGAATGCACCTCCCACATGCTCGTGGGTAGTCATTATCACCTCATCGCCTTTTTTTAATGGCAAGCCCCAACATGCTATATTTATGCCTTCAGTTACATTATGTGTAAGGGCAATTTCATCTTCATTCACTTTTACAAATTTGGCTAGCTTGGTAGCAGTAGACTCCCATCCACCATAATTTCCTAATTGGTCACAATCCATCATGGCCCTTCGAATGGTTTCAATAACAGGGTAGGGCGATGGTCCCATAGTTCCGTTGTTCAAATAGGCTAAATCTTTAGTGAGTGGAAATAATTGTCTTACAGTTTGCCAGTAACTTTCATCATCATGGGCAATAGTTTTATGGGCAGCCGAAATTTGCTGAACAATGCTTGATTTAGCAAGACCTTGCAAACTAACTCCGGCAAGCGTTGCGGCTGATATCTGTTTGATAAAACTTTTTCGTGTACTGCTCATAGTTGAAACAATTGTAATCAAAAATACATTTTTTCAAATAATTTAAGTCAAATAGCAAATCTTATTTAAAATAATAACTTCGCCCCGCAAAAATTATAGTTAATGAACGCATACAAAGTTATTGGCCTTATGAGCGGCTCATCGATGGATGGGGTGGATATTGCCTTTTGCGAATTTGTATGTAATGATGGCAAATGGACTTATGAGATCAAAGCTGCTGAAACCATACCTTATGACGAGAAATGGAGGATTCGTTTATCTCAACTTTACAAACAGCCCATCGAAACTTATCCTAAAACAGATGCCTTTTATGGCCGATACTTGGGTATGTTAATTCGTCAATTTATCAAAACCCATAACCTTTCAGTTGATTTTATTGCTTCTCATGGGCATACCATTTTTCATCAACCTGAAAGTGGCTTCACAGCCCAAATTGGAGATGGGGCAGCGATTAGTGCTGAGACAGGTTTGCCAGTAGTAAATAATTTTAGAAACATGGATGTGATCCTTGGCGGACAAGGTGCTCCATTGGTTCCTATTGGCGATAAATTGCTTTTTGCTGAATATGATGCTTGTTTAAATTTAGGAGGCATTGCCAATATTTCATTCACGCAAAACGAGTCTGTAAAGGCCTTTGACATTTGCC
>CAIVPY010000049.1 GCA_903907885.1 uncultured Bacteroidota bacterium | reverse complement strand
TCTATCGTTTCATTGGTTATAGCTCCATATATTGCTGTAAATGGTGGTGGTAATGCTGCTCATGACATGAATTGCAAAGCAAAAATGGAATGTACTTCGTCAATGAATATGGACCACTGCAAAATGATGGGTAAATGTGATATGAGCCAATGTATGACCATGACCAAAGAAGAATGTGCTGCACAATGCGATAGCGTAGGTTGCTCTGCCGAAGAAAAAGAAATGTGTATGAGCATGTATGGTGCTGATGGCAAATTTGATATGGAAAAATGCAAAGAAATATGTAAAAGCAAAATGGGTGAAGGCTGCGAAGGCATGAGCAACAAAGAAGCTTGTGGAGGCGATAAAGAAGAGTGCGGAAAATCTGAGCACATGATGAAAGGCAAAAAAGCTTGTTGTGCTGAAAGAGAAGAAAAGAAATAAAAATATCAAATAATAAAAAAAGCCCATCTGTTGCAGTCAGATGGGCTTTTTTTATGCCTTTTGAGAAAACTATTATTATCCTGAAAATTCCAACATATTGAACATACTAAACTTTGTGTTTATTATTTTACAGGCTGCTTGTATAAATAATTATACTTTTGGAATGCAAATACAACTATTAAAATAAATTAAAATGGCTACGGTTTTTAATAATATTGTTTTATACTTTCTGCTCTTTATTAATGCTTATTTATTGCTTAATGCACTATATCTATTTTTCTTTGCGCTTGCATCCAAACTAAAATATACTCCTAAAAAAAGAAGTTCTTCAATTAATAACAAAGGGTTTGTTATCGTAGTTCCGGCTTACAAAAACGATGCGGTAATAATTGAAAGTCTTAAGTTTAATTTTAGGCAATATTATCCAAAAGATTGTTACGAAATAATTGTAGCAGGTGATAAATTGGAACCCGAAACGATAGAAGAGCTAAGGAAAATAAACCCTATGCCAAACAATATATTAGATTTACAATTAGAATCGAGTTCAAAAGTTAAAAGCCTTAGACACACTTACGACATCATAAAAAACGGCAATTTTGATTATTTAATAATGCTCGATATCGACAATCTAATGGAGCCAAACTACCTCAGCAAATTAAATAATTTCATTCAAGATAAACACATAGCCATACAAACTCATCGAGTAGCTAAAAACTTAGATACGCCCTATTCAATCCTAGATGCAATTAGCGAGGAAGTGAACAACAATGTTTTCAGAAAAGGTCATCGAAACATGGGTTTAAGTGCCGCTTTAATTGGTTCGGGCGTAATTTTCAAGGTGGATTATTACCTAGAAAACTTAATGAAATGGAAAGCAGTAGGTGGTTTTGATAAAGAGCTTGAAATTGAGTTGGCACAAAACAATATTCGGGTGTATTATGCAGATGATATTTTGGTATATGACGAAAAAACTAGGTATCTTGACGAATTGAAAGTGCAAAGAACTAGATGGCTATCTGCTCAATTTTTCTATTTAAGAACCAATATTTTCAAGTCGTTGTCGATATTGTTGCGTAATGGAAATTTTAATTATATCGATAAAATATTACAATATGCACTATTGCCTCGTATCCTTATGTCGGGCATCTTATTTATGTTCTTTGTCTTTCACTTATGTTTCTTTCCGCAATTTATTGGAATAGCCACCTTAAATATTTTGTTAAACATAGCCACCTTAGCATTAACTATTCCTAAAAAGTTTATAAACAAAAAAATTGCGAATGCAGTTCTGTATTTACCCATCACTTTCTTTACACTTTTCTTTAACTTAAGAAAGCTGAAAGGTGCCAATAGAAGATTTATAATTACACCACATCACACTACCAAAGGGCCAAGGTAATACTATAAAAGCTACTTATTAGAAGGCTTATTCATGGGTGTTTTATAAATTTTAACTGAATCAAGTTTGTTATTAGCAAGCGATTTGCTTACTTTTAATTTATTAAACTCATCAAAAATCACCAATTGCTTTTTATATTTTATCGAATCCGATTTAGTAAGTGTTCTTAACTTCATTATGCTGTCCAAAGGTGCATAAGGATAAACAACTTTGCTAAACATAAGATGATTTTGAGGTAACTCAATACCCGAAGGATAAATTCTCACACCAAAATCTT
>CAIVPY010000048.1 GCA_903907885.1 uncultured Bacteroidota bacterium | reverse complement strand
GTTGTCGGGAGTTACCTCCCGACATTATAATCTGAAATAAAAATGGGATTAAGAGATAGGCAACTTTATAACGATAAAAACATTTTTTTTATAACTACCACATGTTATAAGTGGTATCACTTGCTTAATTCAGGACAAGCTATGGAAATTGTTGCTGATAGCTTGGTGTTCTGCTGTAAAAAATATGATGCAGATATACTTGCTTATGTATTAATGCCAAACCATATTCATATTATTATTTATTTCAAAGAAGCAAATAAAAGAATTGACTTTATGAGGGATTTTAAAAAATTTACTTCAACAAAAGTTAGACAAGAAATTGAGAAAGTCGATATTGAGTTATTAGAGAAAATTAGGTTAAATCAGAATGGTCAGGTTTTTAAGGTATGGCAAGATAGATTTGATAAAGTATTTTTAGAAAATAGAGAATTATTTGAAATAAAATTAAATTACATCCATAACAATCCACTTCAGCCGCATTGGAAGTTAAGCATTAACATCGAAGATTATTTTTATAGCAGTGCCTCGTTTTATGAAAAAGGCATTCAAAATAAAATTGAAGTTAAGCATTATTTGGATTACTTTTGATTTGAGCTGTCGGGAGGAAACTCCCGACAGCACTGAAAAGGTAAATAAATAATAGAAACATCGGAGGGAAATAGCAATGGCATATCAAAGACCTAAAATAAAAAAATGGGATATTATAGGCACTTTTATTCTTTTTACTGTTTTAGCGATATTATACCCAATTACAAAAAAATGGCAAGAAAATAAGGTAGATAATTATATAAAAAATGGCTACTCAACTCTGGGTTTTGTAATTGATAAAAAAATTGGAGATTATGGTAATTTGCGAAAAGGTAGAGGAACATCAATTCAAGTTTTATATTTTTATGTAGTAAATAATGATACTATTGAAACGTATGATAATATTGATATAGAAGAATACAAGATAATTAATATTGGTTGTTTTTATGATGTAAAATATTTCAAAAATGATAATGGATATAGTTCGATGATGTTTCCTGAGAAAAAATATCCTCGACCAGATTCTGTTATTTATTATAAAGGAATATATTATTGATTTACACATATTAAAATAGATTTGGTTTGTGGGACACAAACCAAGGACAAAATGAAGTTAAGGCACAAACGAGCAAGGCTATATCAGCACACAAAACTTGCGACAGCTTAGTAACTTTAACAACATAGGAAGCTTATCGATACATATCAAAAACTAATCAGGGTACATAGGAAGCCTATATGCACATATCAAAAACAAAACAATGTACATAGGAAACCTATATACATATATTAAAAAGTAAACAAAGCACATAGGAAGCCTATATGTATATATCAAAAACCAAACAAGACATATAGGTTGCCTATATATACATGTATAAAAGTAAATAAAGCAACTGGAATCCAATTTGCATAAAGTTGCCTGCGATGGGTGATTGATTTGGGTAATGCTTGGCACAGCTACAAGTAAATGATTATGTTTGTGGGAGAAGAACATCATCAAATGCCAAAGTTTAACCTTAAAATAAAAAACATAATGAAAACAAAAATTCATATTATTTTTATTTTGTTGATGGTGGCTTCTTGCACAAAATCCGAATCTCCTAAACCTGTAGTAATAGAATACCACCAAGCATTTGATATTGTTGGCAATTGGAGATTTAGACCGTATGATTTAGCAGATTATACTTTTAAGAAAGATGGATCATACCAAATGAAATATGAGATTCGGTATCTTACCGATACCACTATTTATGGAAACTATATTTTATCTAAACTACCGAAGTTGGACATGTGGCATTTAAAATTTGTTAATAGCCAAGATTCATCCGAAGGAAACTACATAGTGATTAATAATAATAAATTACAAGATGAAGGTTCAGTTGATTACTATTTTTACAGAAAGTAGTTGCGGTAACTAAATTTTCACTGATTTGGGCGTTGCCACCCCCTTCTATTTAGATACGTAGAAAAGAAATTCCCGACATCACAACAAACCGGGCAGTACCGCTTTTAGTGTTTGGGTTTATGTATTCTAATTAGCCCAACTTGTATGCTCCCCATTATAGTGGCATAAGATTTTACGGTGTTTAAACCTGCTTGAAATTCCAAACTTAAACCCAAGCACCCCCAAACATTAATAGATGCTTGTAAATGGATGGGCAACATTACCACTGTGTTCCTTTTTTCTTCATATTTTTCGGAAGAAAAAAACAAGTAGCTGCTTTTTGATATTAATTTCCCCTTAGTAAGCGTTTCGGCCCATCCAATTCCGCTTGATGCCGTTAGTAATAGATATTTTTTAGGCCTACCTGCTATTCCGTATAAAGCTGAATAATCTACTATCTGCTCGTGGGGAGTTACATCGCCAAAAAAATAGAAATTTGCATCTAAGAATTTGTGGTAAGAAATTCCCAAATAATGAGATTTATAATTTGCATTTAATTTATATCCCACATCCGACAAAGGCGTTACTCCACCTTGAGCCCAAATGGCTAAAGGAAAATCAAACCTACTTGTATCAATGTTGACCTCTGTTTGGGAAAATATTTTTCCAATAGTTACTAGGGAAAATATAAGTGTAAACATTACATTTTTCATCTTGTGATTCTATTTCTTTTTTATTATCCAAACATCTTGCTCATAGTTATTTCCCTCTATAAACTCAACCACTTGGTTATCTCCAATTAGTTTTCTAAAAAATGCTTGTGGATGAAAAGCAGCATAGGTTCTATGTCCTTCCAATGTATTTCCTTTTACAACAATTGAGCCATCATTAAATGCATTTTGTTCCCCAATGTTTAATAACCTTAGGAATGATTTGCCATGAGTGCTTAGAAACAAGATGCCACCTGGTTTTGTAACTCTTATTAACTCTTTAAACCACTCATAGTGCTTTTCTTCTGACAGGTGTGTGAAGATAGAAATTCCATAAACCACATCAAAAAAATTAGTATCAAAGCCCAATGATGCTTCAATCCCATTGTTATGAAAACTTACATTTTGAATATTTGTTCTACACCAATCAATAGTTTGGCTATTGTAATCTGTTCCATAGATATGGCATTTGCCATCAAGTATTTCTGGTAGGTGTCTCACAATTCTTGCTGGCCCACAACCCCAGTCTAATATGTTTTTGTCAGATAATTCGGTGTGCTTAGAAATAGTATTTACAAGCCACTGTGCAGTTTCTTTTCCTTCGAAATAATACTTTTCGTAGTTTAATTTGTACGACTCGTAAAGTAAATAATCGGGAGGTAATTTTATGTTAGGATAGCTTTGCTTAAAAGCCTTTCTACTTTTAATTGTTTTGATGAAAATGAAATAAAACCTGAGGGTATCAAAAAAATGTAATGCACCAAATTTTCTAAATATAGAGGATACTACTACTTTCACTATTGATGCAGGTTTTACGTTAAAAATCCCTGTGCTCAGCCACCCATGCCTTGATATAGGAAGCTATATCAGAGGTGTTAGTGCCTGGGGTAAATATCTTACCAACACCTATTTCGTTTAAAGTAATAATATCTTCATTAGGAATAATGCCACCACCTGTTAAAAGCACATCATTCATCCCTTCTTTATCCATCAGCTCTTTAAGTTTTGCAAATACGGTATTGTGTGCACCCGATAGAATGCTCACCCCAATAACATCCACATCTTCTTGCAATGCCGCTTGCACCACCATGTCGGGTGTTTGGCGCAAGCCTGTATAAATTACTTCCATACCTGCATCGCGCAAGGCTGTAGCTATCACTTTGGCTCCACGGTCGTGTCCGTCTAGTCCTACTTTGGCTACCAATACTCTAATGGGTCTGTTCATAATGCTTATCCTTTAATGCTTGCTGCGGCTTTGTTTAAATGCTGTAAGGTTTTGTCTTTGCCAAAAATTTCTACCATTTCAAAAATAGGAGGTCCACCCGCTACACCACTTAAGCAAACCCTAAATAATTGCAAAAAGTCTTTGCTTGCTACTTCGTTTTTAGCCAAAACAGCATTGTAGGCCGCTTCGGTATTGCTATGGCTAAACTCTGTTAATGCAGAAAAGGCTTCAATTAAGTCGCTCAACAATTGAGGTACTTTCTCATTGTAACGTTTTTTTATAACGCCTTCATCATAGTTAGCAGGTTCAATAAAAAAGTAATTGCTATAGTCCCAAAGCTCTTTAACGAAGCTAATTTTCTCTTTCACAAATCCACAAACTTTCTCAATGTATTCATCACTAAATGTTACTTCAGGGACATTTAGTGTCAAAGCCTCTCTTAGTGAAGGTGCCAATAAATGATTGTCAACCTTACGTACGTATTGTTGGTTATACCATTTGGCTTTGTTTTGGTCGAATTTTGCTCCGTGCTTACTCACTCTTTCAAGTGTGAAGGCTGCTATCAATTCTTCCAAAGTAAACAACTCTTGGTGAGTGCCTGGGTTCCAACCTAAAAAGGCTAATAAGTTTATAACTGCTTCTGGCAAATAACCTGCTTGCTTATAGCCACTTGATTTTTCGCCAGTTTTTGGGTCTTCCCAATCCAAAGGAAACACAGGGAAACCCAATCTATCACCATCGCGTTTGCTTAATTTTCCTGTTCCATCCGGTTTTAACAATAGTGGAAGGTGAGCAAACTTAGGCATCACATCTTCCCAACCTAAATAGCGATAAAGCAAAATATGCAAAGGTGCAGATGGCAACCACTCTTCGCCACGAATAACGTGGGTGGTTTTCATATCCCAATCATCCACTACATTGGCTAAATGATAAGTTGGCATTCCGTCTGATTTAAACAATACCTTATCATCCATTTGGCTAGTATTTACAATAATCCAACCGCGAATTTCATCATGAAATTTTACTTCCTCTTTGCGCGGCAGTTTGATACGGATTACATAAGGGTCGCCATTTTCAAGCTTTCTTTTCACCTCATCTTCAGGTAGGGTCAAGCTGTTTTTCATGGCCGAGCGTGTGATACCATCATATTTAGCATCCACATTAGAAGCTTTAAGCCTTTCGCGCATGGCTTCCAAATCTTCTGCAGTATCAAATGCATAGTAAGCATGGCCTTCAGCAATCAACTGCTCGGCAAATTGCCTATACATAG
>CAIVPY010000047.1 GCA_903907885.1 uncultured Bacteroidota bacterium | reverse complement strand
ATTTTTTTTATTTCATTTATTAGTATCCTTGCATTTTCTCGGTTTAGTATTCCAATGACTATGTAGTAACAGAGAATTATTAGCAGTAAATATCAAATGTTCTTGTATCTCATAGTATTCTCTAATGTCATCGTGTGGTTGGCTATCTCTTTAGAAAAAATTGTTAATATTGTTACTATCAAAGCGTTTTTTATAAAAAATCACCAATCGAAATCAATTTTTAAGTGTTTGTTTACTAATTTGTAACTTAACCACCATAATGATGTTCGTCATAAAATCAAAGAAATTACTGCTCAAATAAGCCCCCATCCTAGCATATAAATCAAAATAATGTTTGATACTACATTGATGCTAAGTGCAATTCATAATATTTCAACTCTTTTTCTTATTTTTCAAATTCAAGCTAGAATGAAATAATTGATTATAAACAAGATGTTAAATATAAGAAACGGTCATATGTACGTAGCTAATGCTCCCGAATATGCAAACTTTACCCCAAACATAATGCTAGAAATTTGCGGTCCAAGCGCTATAAATATTCATCCTACGGTTAACGCAAAAACAGAAAAATATTTATACAGTATGTTTTGAAAAAACTTTAATTTATTTATTTCTTTCTTTGTAATAAGTTCATTTACTATAGGGAAAAGAATGCTTAATAACGGTCATGCTAGAAAATTAAAGATAGCTATCATCCCCCAAAAATTTGCATAATATCAGGCCTGTTTAACTCCCAAAAAATTTATTACCATCTGCTGGTCCACTTGACTAAATAACGTGAGTATGTTTGCTCATAAAAAAATCCAAAATGCGTAATGAAAATGTGTTTTTAGTAATGATCTATCCAATATTACAATTCATTTTTTTAATGTTTTTTTATACTTGGCTATAAAGATGATTGTTGATGCTAGTAGTCCTATTCCAAGACCACAAATCCATCATAATGCAAAATTATTAATTGTTAGGGTTCCCGTTAGCCGAAAAATTAATGTAAACCCTAAGGTACTTCGCATTTTTGCTCACTCAGTGAGATTGCTTGCAACTACGTCCTGAAATGAAATATAAATTGAGTTTAAGACTTGTATAAAGTTAATGCCTATGAAGTACCAACAAAAAAGCCTAAGGATATCTTTGGCGAAAATTGAATGAAAATGATGAATAGCTAGCCAATTTGCTCATATCCACATTGCTCATGCAATAATGATTCAGCTAATTACTTGTACGAATAGGGTCAAGTAAATAATGGTTTTAAAATTATTGTATTTTTTTTCTATTCGGTATTTGGGAAGAAAATATTGTAATGCCTCTGTTAATCAAAGGTCATTATACATTGATATTAATGTTACCAATCAAAATATACTATAAAATAATCATACGTCTTCTATTGAAAGTGTGTTTGAGATTATAACTCTGATGAAATATCATGTAGGTGCTAAAAAAATCATAAAAAAATATAACCAGAACCCTTTTTTGATAAGTTTCTGCCCTAGCGGCTGATCTGCAAGCAATTCCATTTCTCCGTCCATATTATGATACAATTATAAATTATACCTTACATAATAGTATAGGTAACAAAAGCATATCTTTTTTCAATTGCATTTTCT
>CAIVPY010000046.1 GCA_903907885.1 uncultured Bacteroidota bacterium | reverse complement strand
TCAACAACATACTCTGCACCAATCTCATCCCATTTAAGGTTTGCAGGGTCGCGCTCTGCAGTTACTCTGATTTTTTTGCCATTCACTACCAAGTGACCACCTTCAACGGCAATAGTGCCTTTGAAAATTCCATGAGTTGAATCATATTTAAGCATATAAGCCATATAATCAACATCAATAAGGTCATTTATGCCTACAATTTCTACATTAGGGTTATTGATGGCAGCCCTAAAAACCAATCGGCCAATACGGCCAAATCCATTGATTCCTACTTTCATTTATTGTTTTAGTTTATGGTTGAAAAATTAAAAAACGTCCGCAAAATTAAAATGCTTTTGTTCATTATCAATCAAATATTGATATTTTTGCCACAAGAAAAAAATAAATCTAATATTTTAAAAAAAGCTTTGGCAAATTGAAAAAGCTTTCTATTTTTGCCGTCCCAAAAACTTGGCCCGTTCGTCTATCGGTTAGGACAAATGGTTTTCATCCATTAAAGAGGGGTTCGACTCCCCTACGGGCTACAAAACCAGCGATGTTGCTGGTTTTTTAATAAATTATAATCATGCATTTGACCACAGAATCGAAGCAAGCAATCTTCGAAAAATTCGGTAAAGCCAAGTCTAAAACTGACACTGGCTCGGCTGAGAGTCAGATAGCTCTATTTACAGAGAGGATTAACCATATCACAGAGCATCTGCGTAGTAACAAAAAAGATTTCTCGGCTGAATTAAGCCTAGTTAAACTTGTAGGAAAAAGAAGAGCACTATTAGATTATCTAACTCGTGAAGATGTTTTCCGTTACAGAGCAATTATCAAAGAACTTGACATTCGTAAATAGGTTTTTTAGAATGGTGAATTTATTTTTCGCCTTCTCAATAACTTAAATTTTCAAAAAAAGCAGGGCCATCAAATTTTGATTGTTCTGCTTTTTTGATTTTACATAACAATAAAATTAACGCAAAAATTGGCTTTATTCCCATCATAAAGTTCAAATAATTAACAATAACAGATGGGGCTGAAAAAATAATAATATGCAAAACGCAACAATTAAAACATTTGAAATTGGTGGTAAGACCATCAGTATTGAAACAGGTCGTTTGGCTCGCCAAGCAGATGGAGCAGTAGTAGTAAAAATGGGTGATACCATGATTATGGCCACTGTAGTATCGGCTAAAGAAGCCAAAGAAGATGTGGATTTTATGCCACTTACTGTTGATTATCAAGAAAAATTTGCTGCCGTAGGCCGCATTCCTGGTAGTTTCCACCGCAGAGAGGCTCGCCTTTCTGATTATGAAATATTAATTAGTAGAATAGTAGATAGGGCTTTACGTCCTCTATTCCCTAGCGATTATCATGCAGACACGCAAGTAGCTTTAACTTTAATATCATCAGACCAAAATATTATGCCTGATGCATTAGTAGGATTGGCAGCATCAGCAGCTTTATTAGTTAGTGATGTGCCTTTTAATGGGCCCATATCTGAAGTGCGTGTAGCACGAATTGATGGCAAATTTGTGGTAAATCCATACAAAGATGAATTAGAACGTGCTGACATGGATTTAATTGTAGCAGGTACTGAAAAGGATTTGAACATGGTTGAAGGCGAGTGCCAAGAAGTAAGCGAAACTGATATGTTAGCAGCTTTAAAAGTAGCTCACGATGCCATTAAATTACAAATAAAAGCACAATGGGAACTTTGCGAAATGCTAGGTGGTAAAAAACCTGTTCGTGAGTATAACCACGAGCGTAGCAATCCTGAATTAGCTTCTGCTATTCGTGCATTTTCTTATGATAAAATATTAGCTGTAGCAAAATCGAAAGCTGGTAAAAACGAAAGAAGCGCAGGTTTTAAAGCCATCAGAGAAGAATTTAAAGCATCATTACCAGAAGGTACAGAGCTTGATAAATTTTTATCAAACAAATATTTTCATGATGTAGAATACGATGCAGTTCGTGCTATGATTATGAACGATAGACAACGTTTAGATGGTAGAAAATTAGACGAAATCAGACCTATTTGGTCAGAAATTGGATACTTACCAGCTGCTCACGGTTCGGCTTTGTTTACCCGTGGCGAAACACAATCGTTAACAACGGTTACTTTAGGTTCAAAATTAGATGAGCAATTGCTTGATAGCCCGATGTTAGCAGGCTATGCTAAATTGATGTTACATTATAATTTCCCTTCGTTTTCAACTGGCGAAACCAGACCCAATCGTGGACCAGGAAGACGTGAAATTGGACACGGAAATTTAGCATTGCGTGGTTTAAAACGCGTATTACCACCTTTAACAGAATGTCCTTATACCATTCGTATTGTTTCCGATATCTTAGAATCAAACGGTTCGTCAAGTATGGCAACTGTTTGTGCTGGTTCGCTGGCACTAATGGATGCAGGTATCAAAATTACAGGTGCAGTTAGTGGTATTGCTATGGGATTGATAAGCGATGAAACTACTGGTAAATATGCAATCTTATCTGATATTTTAGGAGATGAAGATCATTTGGGCGATATGGATTTTAAAGTAGTAGGAACTGAAAAGGGTATCACTGCTTGTCAAATGGATATTAAAATAAATGGCCTACGTTGGGAGATGGTTGAAGAGGCATTAAACCAAGCAAAAGCAGGTAGAGAGCATATCAGAAACGAAATGAATAAAACCATTCCGTCTGCTGCAGCTGATTTGAAACCACATGCACCACGTATTGAAACCATATTGATTGACAAAGAATTCATAGGTGCGGTTATCGGGCCTGGGGGAAAAGTAATTCAAGGAATTCAAAAAGAAACAGGTGCCGTTATTTCAATTACCGAAACCGAAAAACATGGTGTTGTAGAAATTGCTTCAAACAATGCTGATAGCTTAAACAGAGCACGAGCTATGGTAAAAGGTATTGTAACTATGCCCGAAGTAGGCGAAGAGTATGTAGGTAAAGTAAAAAACATTGTTGAGTTTGGTGCTTTTGTTGAATTCTTGCCAGGAAAAGAAGGTTTGTTACATATTAGCGAAATAAGCTGGAAACGCATCGAGAAAATGGATGGCGTGCTACAAACTGGCGAAGAGATAAAAGTGAAGCTAATAGAAATAGATAAGAAAACAGGTAAATACCGTCTTTCGAGAAAAGTATTGTTACCAAAACCTGAAAGCACAAAAGTAGAAGGTTCTAAAGAAGAAGGCTCAAACTAATAAATAGTTTTGATATACAAAAGAAGCCCGTATTTATTGCGGGCTTTTTTGTTTTTAATCTCTCATCATGATATAGGTTGTAACATATACAACTTATAAAATGCAAAAACAAGCAGAACAAAAAAAGTATGATATTCAAGGAAGAAGTAAGGTTTTGGTTTGGATACGAAAACATAGTATATTGAACTGGAAAGAAATGTCTATTGTGAGTCATAAAAAAACCAGAGCAGCTATGGGTAAGTGATATCACCAATATCCAAACAGATCGGGGACATAATTACTTAAGTTTAATTACAGATGCTTACTCTAAAAAAATAATAGGTTAGAGTTATTAGATAATCTTAGCACGGCAGGTCC
The DNA here is from genome assembly GCA_903907885.1 of uncultured Bacteroidota bacterium. Taxonomy (GTDB): domain Bacteria; phylum Bacteroidota; class Bacteroidia; order UKL13-3; family UKL13-3; genus RGVD01. Next base: position 4,564 of record CAIVPY010000046.1, on the reverse strand, counting down.
ATTAAAAGCTTTAGAATCAGCATTAAAATCTAGGAAATATACGAATAATTTAATCCATCACTCAGATAGAGGGCTAAAGTATTATTCATCAGAATATATCAATAAACTAAGAGAAAACAATGTAAAAATAAGTATGACAGAAAATGGAGACCCATATGAAAATGCAATAGCAGAAAGAATAAATGGAATATTGAAGTATGAATTTTGAATTATTGATGGATTTAAAAATCACATAGAAGCTATTAAAGTAATCAAAGAATCAATCCAGATTTACAATAATGAACGTCCACACTTAAGTTGTAATATGTTAACCCCAAATCAATCTCATTTACAACAAGAAATAACAATAAAGAAATGGAAGAAAAAAACCTCAAAAGTTTTTACTTCCGAGGTTTAAATTAATATAATTTTGAATTTTAATCCGTGTTAACTTTTTTCTGTACGAGACATATTAAATACTAATTTATTTTGTAGCAATCAAACGAACTTTCACGTTAAAGTTATCCATGATAGCTTTATCACCAATACCTTCGAAGAACTTACCAGAACCATATTTAATATCGTAGTTAGTTCTGTCTATATCAAATTCAGCATTAGTTATCACTTGCTCTTTAGTAATAACAACCATAGCTGGGAAACTAACCTCTTTGGTAATTCCTTTGATGGTTAAATCAGCTACCACATTGTAATTGTTTGAACCAACTATAGCATCTTTAATAGTAGATACAGATTTAATTTTTAAAGTAGCTGTTTTGAATTTTTCTACAGCAAAGAAATCATCACTTTTCAAATGACCATTCAATTTATCATGGTATTCACCTTGCAAATCTGTTGCATTGATTGAAGTCATATCCACTTCAAAAGCACCTCCTACTAAGTTTTTGCCATTAACCATAATTGACCCTGTTGAAAACTTGGCTTCACCTGAGTGCTCACCCGTTACTTTCTTAGCATTCCACTTGAATGTCGATTTTTCAGCACTTACCTTGTAAGTATCTTCTGTTGATTTTTGTGTTTTAGCAGGTTGACCCGCGAAGGCAGTTAAGCCAAACATAGCTATTGTAGCTAATGCAATTGTTTTTTTCATTTTGTTTTTATTTTGTTTTTATTTTATCTCTTAATTTATCAAGTAACAAGTTAATCGTTTTAGATTCTTCTTCACTAATATGAATTATTGCATTTTGTATCAACTCAACTTTATCATCAGTTTCATTAAGCAAATCAAGACCACTTTTTGTTATGGTTACATCAACTTGTCTTCTGTCTTTTTTGTTTTCAGTTCTATCTACAAGACCTTTTTGTTTTAATTTTTCAACAAGTCGTGAAGCATTCGACATTCTGTCCAACATACGTTCCTGAAGCATACCCATTGAAGCAGGATTGCCGTTTTGCCCTCTTAATATTCTTAAAATATTATATTGATGAGATGAAATACCGTATTGTTTAAAAAATCGATGATGTTCATTTTCAATCCACCCAGCTGTAAATAATATATTTATAATTGCCTTTTGATATTGGCTTTTAAATTTTGTTTGCTTTATTTCTTCTTCTAAAGTCATAAGTTTTATTGTTTAATGTAAATACAACATTTCAAATATATGTATATACACTTAGTGTGCAAGCTTTTATTTGTAATGTATTGTTTATCTATTGTTTAAAATAATTATGGTGTCTGAAAGTACAATTTAAAATCTCATCAACAACCGCAGATTCAACCTACGACTTGTAAGATAATTTGGCACAGCCCATCGCTGTCCGTTAGCATCATCCAACCAAGTGTAAGAAATGGTGTTGTTTACGCCCAAAAGATTAAAAACCTCAAGCGATAGGTTGCACATTTTGATATGACTTTTGAAAAATGTATTTCTTTCTTTTTCATCCTCTCGAATCAAGTCTTTACCAAATCCAATATCAACTCTTTTGTAGCTAGGCATGGTTTGCACATCGTTATAGCGATCTCTGTCTGGTGGTCCAAAAGGTAAGCCGCTACCATAAATCAAGGTTAAGTAAACTTTGTTGCTTGGGTTGTTAGCTAAGTAGTCTTGAAAGGTAATAGCAAATTGCATGAGTTGATTTGTAGGACGAGGAATATATCGGGCTGTTTCTGGATTTCCGCTTATATTTTTCTGATTGTTAATTATTTCTTGAGCATCCATAAAACTAAGGCTAGCCCAACTTTCAGTACCTTTTACAAACTCTCCATTTATTCTAAAATCTATCCCTTTTATAAATCCTTGAGCAGTGTTTTCGGCAAAATATCTTATGCGAACATTATCTATTTCATAAGGTATGATGTTTTCCAATTGCTTGTAATATGCTTCGGTTACAAATTTGAAAGGTCGTCCCCAAGCTTTAAAATTCATATCTGCACCAATCACATAATGAATAGCCAATTGGGCTTTGATATTATGATTCAGAACCCCATCAAAATTTCTCAGTTCACGATAAAAAGGCGGCTGATAGTACCAACCATAAGCGGCTTTTATCACCCAATCTTTTCTAGGCTTTTTATCTAATTTTTGAGTTACAATATTTCGATTGAATAAACGATTGGGTTCAAATGAAAATTGCACCCGAGGGCTAACTACATTTTCATTATTAAAACTCCACCAATTGCTTCTTAAACCATAAGTTAATATCGCATTGTAACTTTTACTAAGTGTTTGTGAATTTTGAACATATCCATTTATTCTAAATGAGTTGATGCTAAGTTTTGTTTTCAAATAATAAGGTAAAGCAAAATCACCATTACTATTCAAACCCGGTTGTGAAAAGCCAGCCGAATCTCTATAGTTCCACTCATTCTGCGAGTCGTAAATAATTTCGTTTTGAACAAATGCCCCCCATTGAATATTGTTTTTACCCGAGCTATGGTATCCCCTATGCCCGGCATTAAATACATAAGCTTGAATGGTGTTGCGGGCATCATTTATAAAATATCCCACGCCTCTAAGGGCTTTGGCTTTTCCAAAATTACCAGAACCTTGGTTGGTTTCAATTTCACTCAATCTATAAGCACCTTCAATGGTAAAATATTCATTCTCGTTTGAATAAAATGCAGAGGTCAAAATTTTCAATTGGGTTTTATTGCTAGGCTTATAAACTACTGTAGCCGCTCCTGTAGCTGTTCGGTATTCCATTAAATCGGCTCCATCAAAGTACACCTTCAACTGCATTACTTGCTTTACTGTTCCAAAAGTGGTTTCTCTATCTTGTGGCTGCAAGAAATAACGATTTTGGGCATAACTTCCCAAAACACTCACACTTAACTTGTCACTTAAATGATAGGTAAGCAATGACTGAACATCAGTAAAACTAGGTTGGTAATCGCCTTTAGTATCAAGGGTTCCCACCACATATTTGTTTGTCCAATACCTAGCACCAAGCAAGTAAGTGAAACGAAGATTTTTACTAGCCCCTTCCACATGGGTTTGAACACCCAACAATCCGACATTTAATGATGTTGCAAATTTCTTTGGGTCTTTGTATTTGATGTCAAGCACGCTACTCATCTTATCACCATACCTTGCTTCAAATCCGCCTGCACTGAATTTTACATTTTGCACCAACTCGCTATGGATAAAGCTTAGTCCCTCTTGTTGGCCACTTCGCGGTAAAAAAGGACGGTATATTTCAATATCATTCACATAAACAAGGTTTTCATCAAAATTACCTCCACGAACATTGTACTGCGCACTGAGTTCATTATTGCTTGATACACCTGGAAGTGTTTTTAAAATTTGTTCAAAGCTACCACCCACATTAGGCAAATGGGATGTCTTGCGCGGGTCGATGGTGTACATTGAAACTTTTTCGCGCTCTCTTTCTTCTTGAAAAACAAAATCTTTTAGCAGTACTCCACTATTCAACTTCACATCAAGTTTATACTTCTCACCTTCTTTCAAGGGTCTAACAAAATATCTGTTTTTAGGGGAACCTACATAAGAAAAATTAAGTTCATACGCTTCGTTGGCAGACAAACTAAGAACATAGTAACCTACTGCATTGCTAGTGGTGGCAATATTCTTTCCTATCACTTGTATGTTAACATCGGGCAAATCTCTACCCAAAGAATCTTTTACTAGCCCGAAAATATTGGCATTTTTTTGAGCAACTGCAGAATAAAATAACAAAAAGAAAGCTACGTACAGCGAAACCATTTTGCTGCTTTGCAACAAAGTAGATTTAACTGTTCTATTTGAGATATTGCTTTTTGTCAGGGTTAATTTCTTCAACAGCTTGGTTAACGATAATTATGCAATTGTAGTATTTTTATAGCTTTGTTTAAGCATAGCAATGGTCAGGGTTGGATTATTTGACGCAAAAACATAATTGCCCGCCACCAACACATCAGCACCTGCTGCCAATAGTTTAGGTGCGGTGAAGTCGTTCACTCCACCATCAATTTCGATAAGACAAGATGAGCCACATTCGTTTATCATGGCTTTCAACTCAGCACATTTCTTATAGGTATTTTCAATAAATTTCTGTCCCCCAAAACCAGGATTCACGCTCATCATACATACCACATCAATATCCATCAACACATCTTTAAGCTGACTTA
>CAIVPY010000045.1 GCA_903907885.1 uncultured Bacteroidota bacterium | reverse complement strand
TTGAAAGGTGATATTACGGAATTTAAAATTAAACTCAGAGAATGGATAACAACTAATAAATTACCAGAAATAATTGATCGATTAGGTTTGATTGTAGATTTTGATTATAAAGATGAATGGGAAAAACAATATGAAATATTGTTTGAAATAGCCAAACATCAGATAAATACAAGTGGGCAATTTTCAGTAAATTATCCTCAACTAATACAAGTTTTAAATTATCCAGTTAAAAGGGTAAATAATATAAAGTTTTTTAATAATATTAAGGAACATGAAAATTACATTTTGGATTTATTTAAAAATGCAAAATCACCATATGTTTTGGAAAGTAGTATTCTAGCTTCTTCTTTAGTACCTGGGGTTGAACTGAATATAAATGATCAAAATGAAATCCCTAAATTGTTAATAAATTATCTTAAAACTTATTGTAGTGAACATAATGAGATTACTCAAGAGTTTAGACTATTACATAGAAATTGCTTAGAAAGAAGAGAAGGTGATCCTTACGATCTAAAGATAATTCCTCAAGCAGAAATTGTATTTAAAGATTATTTTAAAAAGAACTTATCAGGTAGTGGATTAGGTAGTTTTATTCGCCAGACAACACCCGATATTGAAAGTTTTATTTTAGATACTGAATGGATAATGAATATTTTTAATGATATTCAAGGATTAAAAGTATTTTTAGAAGAGTCTGAGAGTGTGAAAATTGAGAGTAACCATTATTTCGAATTTGTTAAATTTTTACAAGAAATACAAAGTAGAGATTTTAAACCAACCAATTTTGAATTCAAATATTTGCATCCCTCAAGATGGATTTAATTTTTTGCTACCGCATTCGCTCGGCTCTTGCCGATTGACAATTATGAAAACGGCATCTTGCCAAGTAAATATCTAAATATTAATTTCACCCCAAAAGACTAAAAGATGTCGGAATTACGAAAGACATATTCTGGTGGGCTATTTTTTTTAACATTTACTGTAGTAGGTTGGGCAGATGTATTTACTCGTAAAATTTATACAGATGAGTTAATTAAAAACCTAAAATATTGCCAAGAGCATAAAGGATTAGAAATTTATGCTTATGTTGTTATGACTAATCATGTTCATTTAATTGCGTCAAGAGAGGATGAACAATTATTGTCAGAATTAATTCGAGATTTTAAGAGTTACACGGCAAAGCAATTTTTGAAATTGACTTTAGAGAACCCTCAAGAATCAAGAAAAGAATGGCTTGAAATGATATTTAGATATCATGGAAATGGCAGTAGTCAAAATGAAATATTTGCATTTTGGCAAAAAACTAGCCATCCAATTGCATTATGGTCAGCAGAGGTCATTAAACAAAAAGAAGAATACATACATAACAATCCCGTAAGAGCAGGATTTGTAGCATCACCTCACGAATGGATTTTAAGTAGTGCCAGCCCACACAGTCCAATTCAAGTGCTTGATCTGAGGTAATTGGGCAAGATGCCTTAGTATATATTAGTCACTAGGCAGAGCCTAGCGACTGCCCAAACATAAAATCGGTAGGACGTTGAAATTCTCTCCAACAACAAAATTCTATTTTTACTTGTATGCAAACAATTTATGAAGACCTTTGGACCTTCATGAAAAAGAAAGTAGAAATTCTGTCGCCTGCCAAAAATCTAATACAGGGTATGGCTGCCATCAATGCGGGTGCAGATGCCGTATATATTGGAGCTCCTCAGTTTGGGGCACGTTCAAATGCTACCAATTCCATTGAAGACGTGGCTGAATTAGTTAAATACGCGCACTTGTTTAAAGCACAAGTTTTTGTAGTGGTTAACACCATTTTATATGATAATGAATTAGAAGATTGCAGAGAATTAATTCATACTTTATACGACATTGGGGTAGATGCACTCATTGTGCAAGACATGGCCATTATGGAAATGGATTTGCCGCCTATTGTTATTCATGCCAGCACACAGGCTAACAATAGAGACCCTAAACATGTCAAATTTCTGGCGGATGCAGGCATGAAAAGGGTGGTGCTTGCACGTGAATTGAATTTAGATCAAATAAAGGAAATTCATGCCGCTACAGATGTGGAGTTGGAATTTTTTGTTTCAGGTGCGCTTTGTGTTTCTTTTAGTGGTAATTGCTATATGAGTATTGCCAATGGGGAACGCAGTGCAAACAGAGGCTCATGCGCTCAAAACTGCCGATTGCCTTACAATCTTATAGATGGTAAGGGGGAAACATTAATATCCAATAGCCATTTATTATCTATTAAGGATTTAGACCTAAGTAATCAATTACCTAATTTGGTTGAAGCTGGCATTACTTCTTTTAAAATTGAAGGTCGCTTAAAGGATATGGTATATGTGAAAAACAATACTTCATACCTGCGCAAAAAGCTAGATGCCTTTTTAGAAAACAACGACACCTATACAAAGGCCTCATCAGGTAGGACTTTCTATACTTTTGATGCTGAAATGGATAGGAGTTTTAATCGTGGATATACCGACTATTTTGTAAACAAACGAAGCCAAAAAATTGGCTCTTGGGAAACACCAAAATCTCAAGGGCAGCTTATTGGTAGAATTATCGAGACCAAGTCAAATGGTTATGTAATTGAGAATAGCGAATTGTTAAACAATGGCGATGGACTTTATTTTATCAATGAATATGGTGAAGCGGATGGTGCTCAAATAAATATCATCGTGAATGATATAGTGGCTCCAAATACTTTCAGACCCTTAAAACCAGGAACCATCATCTATCGAAATTCAGATGCCAACTTTAATAAATTGCTTGAAAGGGATGACAGTGCTGTTCGCAAGATTGGAGTTAAATTAATATTCTCAGAAACCGCTAATGGATTTCAATTATTAGCCATTGATGAAGATGGACATGAAAGTGTTTCAAGTTTTGAGTCAGCTAAAGAATTGGCAAAGAGAGAAGATTCTACCATACCAAACATTAAAAAAAACTTATCAAAAACAGGCAATACGCCTTTTATTGTGGATGATATCAATGTGGATTTTACTGATAATTGGTTTTTACCTATTTCGAAAATCAATGATATTAGAAGATTGGTATTAGAGCAACTGATAGACATTAGAATTAACGAATACCATAGGGAGGAATACCAAATTTCAAAAACGGATCATCCTTATCCTGTTACCCAACTTGACTTTACTTATAATGTGGCTAATAAACTTGCTCGCGAGTTTTATAAACGACATGGTGTAACTGAAATAGAAAAGGCCTTTGAACTGCAATGGGACCCAGGCAAATCGAGGGTGATGACTACCAAATACTGTGTAAAATACGAATTGGGAAAATGTTGGCGTTACAACAAAGACACCATGGGTGAGAAATTGGTTGAACCACTTACCCTGAAGCATGGCGAAAATGAGTATAAGTTAAAATTCAATTGCAAGCCCTGCGAAATGGAAATATGGGAGAAAGATGCCGAGTTAACCTATGAGGAGGAGCAATAGCACCCTTTGTGAAACACCACTTATTAATTCCTTGCTTCAATAATCAACCAAAATATTGTGATTAAAATTTATACCGTTTTGAAATGGTATCTTTATCTATTGTATTTATTACTGCACTTTTACCTTCTAAATCAAATAGAAACTGCATGATACTATTCACTAAATTTTTGTGAGTAGTTTGAAAAATTGTAATAAAGCTATACATACGTATTTTGTTAAAAGGTAAATAAATATTATTCAGATTATGTGTTTGACGCAGGCAACTCTTTAATAGTTTTGATGAAAGATGTTTTTTTACAAAACATTTTTTAAACCATTCAACTATTCAAACTTCACCTACCCCCTCAAACTTACAATACTTACCGCATCACCACCCATGTCAGCATGTTCGCTCTCGATTTTTTCAACATGCTTGCTTTGTTTCAAATAATTGTGAACAAGCTTGCGCAATATGCCATACCCTCTGCCATGCACAATGCGTACTTGTTTAGTTCCTAATATAAAAGCATTGTCCATAAACTCTTCCAACTCTTTTATGGCTTCTTCGCCACGCTTGCCTATGATGTTTAGCTCGGTACTAAAGTTGCTCATTTTAGCATTTAAGTCCACCCCCTGCATAGATGTTTTTAGTGTTTTTTGAGCCGTAGGTTCTTCAACTAATTCTAGTTTATTTATAGATATACTGGTTCTTATATCACCAAAAGCCACAATGGCTTTGGTTTTATTTAACTCCAATATTTGACCGATTACTTCTTGTCCCTCTACTTTTACATAAGAGTCAACACTTAAGGTTTCATTGTTTTTTATTTTAGGTTTAGTTGTTTTAGCTGTATTGATTTCTTCTTTAGCCACAAATTCTTTGAGTTCGGTAATTTGCTTTTTTATTTCAGTTCGTGCTATTCGTTGCACATCACTGTCGGCTTGCTTCTCTTTTATCTCACGTATGGTGGCTTCTATTTTGCTATTAGCTTCC
>CAIVPY010000044.1 GCA_903907885.1 uncultured Bacteroidota bacterium | reverse complement strand
TAGACATCTTTCAAAGTTATATACTGTGCTTGAGCAATTCAAACAAGAAAGCCCAAAACATTTATGTTTTGGGCTTTCTTGTTTGAAAATAACTTATATAATTAACCTAAAGCTACTCTTTTGAAAGCTTTTACTGTTAATCCTTTTTCAACGCCATCAAGCATTTGAGCTACGGTTTTGCTACCATCTTTTACAAAATCTTGGTTTAATAATGTTGAATCTTTGTAGAATTTACCCAATTTACCTTGTGCTATTTTTTCAATCATATTTTCAGGTTTTCCTTCGGCACGAATTTGATCTTTTGCAATTTCTAATTCACGTTCAATGGTTGTAGCATCTACACCATCTTTGTCGATAGCCACAGGATTTAAAGCGGCAATTTGCATAGCTACATCTTTACCTGCCACAAAATTATTTTCGCTTGGAACTGCATTTAATGATACCAATACGCCTAAACGGTTAGCACCATGTATGTATGCAACTACATTATCGCCTTCAACCAGTTCGTATTTAACTACATCTATTTTCTCCCCAATTTTACCTACTTGTTCTATTAGTTTTTCAGATAATGGAAGACCATCTAATTCGATAGCTTTTAAGGCCTCAGCCGAAGCTGGTTTGTTAACCAAAGCTAAGTCGGCAATTTGGTTAGCAAATTTTACAAAATCTTCATTTTTAGCAACGAAATCGGTTTCGCAGCTTAGTTGAATGATTACACCATATTTTTTATCAGCCGAAGTTTTTGCAATTACTGCGCCTTCTTTAGCTTCTCTGTCAGCACGTGCTGCCGATACTTTAGCACCTTTTTTTCTTAAATTGTCAATAGCTGCTTCAAAATCACCATTGCTCTCGGTCAATGCTTTTTTGCAATCCATCATACCTGCACCTGTTAATTGGCGAAGTTTATTTACGTCTGCTGCTGTTATGCTCATTTTATTTTTATAATTGTTTTTGTTATTGAAAATTATTTTAAAAAAAAAGAATTTGAAAGATTACAGAATGTAAGTTTCAAATTCTTTTTATAAAAACTATTAATTCTTTGTGTTATGCTTCTTCAGCTACAACCCCTTTTTCTGCGTCAGTCTCTTCTTTTTCTTTTTTGCGTTCGCTCATTCCTTCAACAATAGCATCCGTAACAAACTTGGCAATCAAAGCAATTGATTTTGCAGCATCATCATTAGCTGGAATTGGGTAATCAACCACTGTTGGATCTGAGTTGGTATCAACCACACCAAAAGTAGGTATGTTTAATCTGTGAGCTTCGGCTACTGCAATATGTTCACGCTTGATGTCAACTATAAACAATGCTGCAGGTAAGCGATTCATATCAGAAATACCACCTAATAGTCTATGTAATTTATCTTTTTCGCGTTCAATCATCAAACGCTCTTTTTTATTGATGTTAACATACGTTCCGTCAGTACTCATTTTATCAAGTGTTTGTAATTTCTTGATTGATTTACGTACTGTAGGGAAATTAGTTAACATACCACCTAACCAACGCTCAGTTACGAAAGGCATGTTTACTCGTTTAGCTTCCGTTTCAATAATTTCTTTAGCTTGTTTTTTGGTAGCAACAAACATTATTTTACGTCCACTTTTGATGATATTTTTAATAGCATGCGATGCTTCATCAAGCTTCACCGCTGTTTTTTGTAAATCTATAAGGTGAATACCATTTTTCTCCATAAAAATATACGGAGCCATAGCTGGATTCCATTTGCGCTTAAGGTGACCAAAATGTACCCCAGCGTCTAACAATTGCTTAAATTCTGTTCTTGGCATATTACTTATTTGTTTACGTTCTGTTCAGTCAATCACTAGGTAGTCCAATACGATTGAAGTCCTAGCAATTTAGATTCTAAACAATATTTATAAAAAATTCTTTCGATGAATCGATTAACGTTTAGAGAACTGGAAGCGTTTACGTGCTTTTGGACGTCCTGGTTTCTTACGTTCTACTTCACGAGGATCGCGAGTAAGAAAGCCAGCTGCTTTCAGTTTTGGACGGTAATCTGCTTCGTTAATTTTTAGCAATGCACGTGAAATACCCAAGCGAAGAGCTTCTGCTTGACCATTTAATCCACCGCCATCAAGATTAACTTTAATATCATACTGACCTGCTACTTCACATAGATTCAACGGCTGTTGAACGATATATTGTAAGGTGCCTACAGGAAAATATTCTGCCAATTCTCTTTTGTTAATGGTAATGTTACCTTTTCCTTCAGAGAGATATACACGGGCAACAGCAGTTTTTCTTCTGCCAATAGTGTTTATGATTTCCATGATAGTTATCTAATATTGTCCAGGTTAATTAATTTTGGCTGTTGAGCTTCTTTGTCATGATTTGCGCCAACAAAAACATGTAAATTGGTGAAAAGTCTGCTGCCTAAACTGTTCTTAGGAAGCATCCCTTTAACGGCTTTCTCCAATAGTCTTTCAGGATACTTTTTCAAGATATCCGCCGCAGTTTGCGTACGTTGACCACCTGGATAACCCGTATGACGGATGTATTCTTTCAACTTCCATTTATTCCCGGTTAATCGTACTTTTTCAGCATTAACAATAATCACGTTATCACCACAATCAATATGAGGGGTGTAACTTGCTTTATGTTTGCCTCTAAGGACAACAGCCACTTTACTGGC
>CAIVPY010000043.1 GCA_903907885.1 uncultured Bacteroidota bacterium | reverse complement strand
TAATATCTAAATTTTCAAATAAAAATAAATTCATATCAATAATATTATTAGGTTTTGAAGTATTACATCCTAGGCTTCCATTCAATTTCTGTTGCCTTAAAATCATAAACAATTTTACGACTAAGCACAAATAAATAATCACTAAGTCGATTTAAATATATCTGAATTATTTCAGCCACTTCGCTTTCATTAGATAGTTGAACAACTAATCTTTCGGCTCTTCTACAAACACATCGGGCAATGTGGCAATATGAAGCAATGGCATGCCCTCCTGGCAAAATAAAACTTTTCAATTCAGGTAGTTCAGCATCCATCTTATCCATTTCAGTCTCCAATAATTCAATATCACTTTCGTGCAAATCTGGTATCTTCATTTTAGATTTATCTGGGTCGCTAGCCAACAGACTGCCAATTGTGAAAAGCCTATCTTGTATTTCGTTTAATATAGGCAAAGCACTATTATTAGATAGGTTGTCTTTTATCAACCCAATATAGGAATTTAGCTCGTCAATAGTTCCATAGCTTTCTATTCGTAAGTGGTATTTCGGCACTCTTGTACCTCCTATTAATGATGTTTCGCCTTTGTCACCAGTTTTTGTGTAAATTTTAAATGTCATTGTAAATTCTAATTGTTTGTAATTATAGCCTTATCTTATCAATGTAATGGTACCTCGTTCTTCAATATCCGAATTTTGACCTATAAAACGATATTTAAATACATACACATAAGTGCCTATGGAACAATCTGCTCCTGTGTTTTGAAGCTTTCCATTCCAATTATTTCCATCATTACCAATACCGTCTTTAGTTGACTCAAATACTATATCTCCCCAACGGTTATAAATAGAAAGCTCATACTTGCTTGAACCCTTTATGTCAATATCAAAAGCATCGTTTTGCCCATCCCCATCTGGGCTAAACACATTATACAATTTTATTCCTTTGGCAAAAGGATATATTTTTTTACAAATTGTATCGAAACATCCATTATTGTTTGAGGCAATCAAACAAACCTTGATACTGTCAGATGTATTTAAATAGTTGCTATAATCAAAACTAGGGTTTACCTCGTTTGATGTATCTTGTTTTCCAGCTTGTGGTACTCCAAAAGTCCATTTATAGGATGTTGCATTTATGGATTGGCTTATAAATTTAAAAGTTGGATTTTTACTTGCATCAATAGCAAAATCGGCTTTTAAATTTCTAACAAAAATACTTTTTGAAGGGGTATCCACACAAGTTAGCTTTTGATTTGTATGCCCAATAAGCTTTAGGATATAAATGCCCGGATTGCTATAAGATGTATTAATTATTTTTTCAGAAGTATCTGCAAATCTTTTTCTACCGTCACCAAAGTCAAGTGTATAATTTGCAAAAATAGGATCTAAATTCGACAGAATATTAAACGATTCGTTAATACAAAGCGTATCTGCTGCTGTAAAACTTAGGTTTGGCCTATCAACAACCCTTACTTTAAAAACTGGTGAATTAGGATTTAATGAATCTGGAAATGAAGCAACACAATTTTGTAAGTTATTGGTAATAGGGTTTAAAACATTTTCACTTCCGTAGATTCTTAAATTATAAATGCCCGCTACAGTAAATTTAAATGTCACATCAGTGTCTTTTTGAGTTGAAATAACATAATTTATTGGACCACGTGCCGACCATATCCAGTCGTCAATTTGCCTACCAGTTAAGTTTTTAAGGGTGATGCTAACGGGAGAACATCCAAAAGTATCACCTTTTAAAATGCCGAAAGACGGGTTAGGCCCTTTAATTTCAATATTAATGATTGCCGTATCTATACAGCCATTAGTAGTTTGTACCGCTAAATAGGCTGTAAACTTATTATTGGTTGTATATTCATGAATGGGGTCTGCGACAAATGCATCGTTTTTATTATCGCCAAAATGCCATGTTCTGGAAGATACATTATCATAAGGCAAATCGCCAAATAATGCAGATGAATCCATTACAACTGTTGAATCTTGAAACAGTGCTACCTTTGGAGCACATACATATAATTGTTGCATTTGTTTTATTCCTGCATCTAAGCTCACTACTTTAATTGAATTATCTGAAACAACTGTGTCTGTGCAGTTCAGACTATCTTTTGCAACCATTGTAATGGTATAATTACCTACTTTACTTAAGTATAATTTAGGCATTGAACCTTGGTAGTTAAATCCTTCTTTGTTTACTTGCCACCATATTTTTTCTTTATTGTTTGCGGCTCTAATTTTATTGTCCCAAAAAGGAGTACTTGAATCGTAATATAAAATATTGTTCAATAATTGTACACTGTCTTTTAAACAAACAATAGGTTTAGAAAAAGCAAATGTTTTCGAGAAGCCCAAAATGACAGTAGTATCGTGTAGTTCTGAACATCCTTTCCTATTATACACTTGAAGAATAATATTGTATTTTCCTTGTTTCAATATGGTAAGTGTTATTGGCTTTATAACTGAATCAGTTAATGCAAAGTTTTGAGTTGAAACCAAATTATTATCAATAAAACACATAACTTGAGAAAGGCTATCTTGAATACTATCTATAGGGTTAATATTAAGTGTGTATGGTTGACACGTGCCAATAACTTTTACGCTAAAACTTGACTTCAAAGGTATAATGTCTAAAAAATTATGGTACCAAGCAGTATCAAAGCATATTCCATTTTGTATTATTAAACCAACTGTCACCCATCCTTTCAGGTCAGTTGTATATGGGTAAAACACCGTAATTTTTGTCTTGGTAGAATCAATTTTTATCCATTTCCCTTTGCTATCTGCCGAATCAATTCTAACCCAAGCCGCTGTTCTTGAACACCTCGGAAGTGTTTCAATGATATCAAATGTTATGGGATAGTCAATGCAAGCTTTCCCAGTCCAAGTTAACCCTTTTCGTTTGGGGGTTTCGGTTAATCCAGGCTTGGCATTTGGAGGCATAATACTAACACTAACGGTATCAGTACTTGAGCATAACGTAACCGTATCAGTAAGGCTAAGTGTAGTAGGATAACACCTTTCATTTCCTGGTGTGTACCAATGCTTAACCCTAATCGAATCCCGTGAATACCTACAGTTTAAACCAACATTTATATTTTTCTTAGTGTCTAAAGTACATGGTGGAGCAAATGGGTCTGCAAAGTCCCATAACCTTTTAATGGCATTTTTGTAGTAACAAGAAATATCAGGATTGGGGGTTATAAAGTAAATGGTATCGGTTACATGGCATTGATTTAGATTTTGTACTGGATTACCAGGATCAAAAATTTTTGTAATAGGACCATAAATATCAAAAATAGTATCAATACTTTTAAAACAATTCTTATAACTTATCATAAGGTTTAGTTTGTACTTACCACAAACTACATTGGATTTGTTTAATGTATAAACTTTAAATTTACTTCTGACATCAAGAATGTTATTTGATAAATTGAATAGGGTCCAAGTATAAGATACATCATCATCCATTGAATCAGTTTTGAAATTATAACCTAAATTACTATAGCACTTATTTGCAATTTCTATAATAATTTTATTGGCAAGTTTTACGTTTTTAATTCCGTCAATAAATGTTGTATCCTGTTTACACCCATCGAAATTTACAACTGTTAGTTTAGGATAAAACACCCCTGTTTTATTGTAAGAGTGGGAGATACTACTCCATTTTAAACCCGAAGAATCCACGGTACCATCTCCAAAATCCCAATAAAATTTTCTAGCTTGATTTTGCGGAAACTGACTTGTATTAATAAGGGTAGCAATAGTTGTGTCGCACTTAAAGCTCAGCTGTGTATTGAAGCTTATTGGCTGCATTGCTGTATAGATTGTAACGGAATCTGTTTTCTCAATCCTACTTATACAATTGTTGCTATCTGTAACTTCCAATACAATTGAATATTTACGACCAAATGGATTTTGATAGCTATTGCAATAATCAAAAGTTGTTGCATCTAAAGAATTAACAAAGTTACCATCATCCCACAATACCAATCTGCTTTTTATGCCAACACCATTTAGTCCTTTGCTAGAAATGTCTTTAATGCAAATTGAATTGTTTTTGTTACATTGAGTTTTCGAAGTGGTAAAAACATAGTTGGCTATTGGTTTATTTACCACTTTCAAGGTGGGTACATTTACAATACAAGTTTGCAAATTGGTAAATGTAATATTGAGTATTGGGTTGTAAATTCCAGCATATGAATATAAGTGGGAATTGTTAAGTGAAACAGTTCCGATTGTTGCATCTCCAAAATTCCAAGAGAAATTTTTAACTGTTAATCCCGAATTATAAGTAACAGTAAAAGAAACAGTATTGCCTACACATACAATATTATTACTAACTTGAACTGCACAGTTTTGCGCAACCGTATAAAAAGGCAAAAGTAAAAGTATATAGTAAAATGCTCTTTTAATCATATTTGATGCAAATGTTGATGCAATATATATGAAACAGATTGTTTTTTTTATTTTTACAAATTAAGTATTTGAATATTACGTATAAGTTACAAAATTATCTAAACATCTACCCAATCGTCATTCTCTTTTATCAGATTAATCAATTCGTCAACTGCATTTTCGTTTGAAATACTTTTTTTCACTACCTCCCTACCTTTATATAGGGTTATCTTACCTACACCACTCCCTACATACCCGTAATCTGCATCCGCCATTTCGCCTGGACCATTAACAATACAACCCATAATAGCAATTTTAATACCTTTCAAATGGTCGGTTCGTTTTCTAATCATGGCTGTTGTTTCTTGTAAATCAAACAAGGTTCGTCCACAACTTGGGCAACTTATATATTCAGTTTTAGATATACGTGTCCTGGCTGCTTGTAGAATACCAAAACTAATGTCATTAACTCTTTTATAACCTACTAAACTAGTTTCAAACATTAACCCATCACCATATCCATCAATTAATAAAGCACCTGCATCGGTTGATGCAAATAATAGGAAATGCTCTTCATCTTCTATGTAATTGAAATGGATTATTACAGGTATATTTAACCCATGAGTTTGAAATTGCAAGAAAGCATTCCTCAAATCTGTCATGGGTTTAATTTCTTTGCTACTAAGTATCAATACAAAATTCTCAATAGTTTTTAGCTTTGATAAAAAGAATTCGCTTAATTCATTTGTGTTTGCCTTAACAAAATTGAGGGTTTTAGAGTAACTGTTTAAGTTGTTTAAAAACTCTTTCACATTAAACAAAGGAAAAGCACTAGTTTTATCCGAAATCATATTCCAAATTTCAGCATCGTAAATGGCTTTTAATCCCATTGGAAGCATAAAATTTATTCTGTTTTTGCCAAGATAAATATAGTCAGCACCCATATCGTTCATGTGCCACTTATCAAGCTTTTCGTCAAACGAATGTCCTATTGAATTCAAATCATTTGGTGTCACTTTTTCAAATGTCGCAAAATTAGCAATCACACGTGGGACTTGATGTTCACCAAAATTATAGATTTCAGCAGTTTTACGTTTTGTATATTGATAAGGATTGAAATTTTTAGCATTTTCTTCGCCTTTTATGTTGCTATTTGTCTTGATATTTTGATATCGGGTAATTAGTTTTTTTGCCACCGGTACTTCAAATTCTGGATCTTCGGTTAGCGATACCCTAATGGTATCTCCTATTCCATCTTCCAATAAAGTTCCAATACCAAGGGCCGATTTTATTCTACCATCATCGCCATCTCCAGCTTCGGTTACACCTAAATGTAGGGGATATGCTCCTGTTAAATCATCCCCATTTGGTAAAATACGTTCAGATAAACCGTTTTTCATGGTTGTAACAAGCAATCTATATGCCTGCACCATTACTTGAGGGTTGGATGATTTCATTGAAAGAACTATGTTGAAATAATTTTCATCTTCACATATACGCAAAAACTCCATAGCACTTTCCACCATACCTAATGGTGTATCACCATAGCGGCTCATAATCCTATCGCTTAAACTTCCATGATTGGTACCAATTCGCATAGCAGTCCCATACTCTTTGCAAATCTTTACTAGTGGAGTAAATTTTTCTCTTATTCTATCCAGTTCTTCTTGGTAGTCTGAATCAGAATATTCAATTAAATCAAACTTCTTTTTGTCGGCATAGTTGCCAGGGTTAATACGAACTTTTTCTACAATTCTAGCAGCCAATTCAGCAGCATTAGGAGTAAAGTGTATATCGGCAATAAGTGGAACGTTTACTCCTAGCCTATTTAATTCTTTTTTTATTTGGGCAAGGTTTTGCGCTTCATTCATGCTCGGTGCTGTCAATCGTACCAACTGACACCCTGCATTTACCATTCGAACAATTTGATCAACCGAACCAATTGTATCCATAGTATCTGTGGTGGTCATACTTTGAGGGAGAATTGGGTAATCACTTCCCAACATTATATCACCCACTTTTACTGATATAGTTTTTCTCCTTTTGTAATTTGTTAAGCTATCACAATAGCCCAAAGTGTTGTTTAAATGCTCAATGCTCATTCAGTTTTAAAAATAACAGGCTTCAAATGTATGTAAATTTTGAATGTCAGTTGTTGCGTTTTGATTTGACAAAATATAAACTACATTTGATTTTTAATAATAACATCATGATTATACTAGCCATTATTGTAGCCTTAGCACTATTTATTGTACTCACTTCCATAATTACTGTTCAACAAGGAACCATTGCCATTATTACCATGTTTGGTAAATACCAGCGCATCATGTATCCTGGATTAAACATCAAAATACCCTTTTTCGAAGTTGTATACCGCAGAATATCTATACAAAACCGCAGTATCGAATTGGATTTTCAAGCCATCACCCAAGATCAAGCCAATGTGTATTTTAAAGCCATGTTGCTGTATTCGGTTTTTGATAACCACGAAGAAACTTTGAAAAATGTGGCTTTTAAATTTGTAAACGACAGGGATTTCATGACAGCACTGATCCGCACAATCGAGGGTTCTATTCGTGGATTTGTTGCAACAAAAAAACAAGCTGAAGTTTTATCTCAACGCAAAGAAATTGTAGAATCAGTAAAAGAAAGTATTGATCATGTGCTAGAATCTTGGGGGTTTCATTTGTTGGATTTACAACTAAATGACATCACTTTTGATGAAGCAATAACTAAATCAATGGCACAAGTGGTGGCATCATCAAATCTGAAAGCCGCTGCCGAAAACGAAGGTCAAGCGCTATTAATTACCAAAACCAAAGCTGCCGAAGCAGAAGGTAATGCTATAAAAATATCGGCTGAAGCTGAGAAAATTGCCGCACAACTTAGGGGTCAAGGAATTGCACTTTTTAGAAAAGAAGTGGCACGAGGCATGAGCGAGGCAGCCAAAGAAATGCAACAAGCTGACTTAGATGCTTCGTTTCTTTTGTTTAGTATGTGGACCGAAGCCATTAAAAATTTTGCTGCAGATGGCAAAGGAAATGTGATATTTTTGGACGGATCTACAGATGGTATGAACAAAACCCTAAAGCAAATGATGGCCATGAATGCTATTGACGAAGAAATGCAAAAGGCTATTCAAAAATAAACTCAATCACAAATCAATGTTTAATTTGCTATAGTAAATTATTTGCCTATAGTCTGTTTTCTAGTGATATTGTCCTCACACGTATATATTAAATCATTACAAGGTTCGCTTAATAACTCAATTTTGGCACAAGTGTTGCGTAATATGGGTTTTAACCAAATAAATAAAACCATCATGAAAAAGATTACGTTTTTCGGCTTATTGCTTTCTATAGCTTTGTTTATGGCTGCTTGCCAAAAAGATGAAACAGCTAACCCAAGCTCATCTGCAAATGTTACACCTACCATAAACACTTTGGTGATAAATGGGTTTAGTTCTAAATCCTACTTGGGTTACAATCAAGGTACAATACCAGGTGTTACTTTTCAAGTTAAAGGTCACAATTTCGGTACTGAAGACACGCTATGTACCATCAATTTTTATGACAACCCAACTAAAAACAACAAAGATTACAGTATTACTACAGGTAAATTAGAAACTGGTAAAGTTCAATTTACATTTACCTTAAACAAAATTACGTATACAGCATCAAGTGGAACAGTTAATTTCAACGATTCCTCAGCAAAATCAAGTACCAATTATACTATTAAATTTAACAATATAACTGCTACAAATGCTAGCAATGGGTCAAAAACACTGAGTGGATACTTAAATTATAAATTTTAATAGGCTTTAAAAAGGGTCAGGGTGTTGAAATTTGACTACCTTACTGTGC
>CAIVPY010000042.1 GCA_903907885.1 uncultured Bacteroidota bacterium | reverse complement strand
TCAATACTGTTCCTGGTCAATCGTTTCCGGATTTAGGTGGTCAAGGCCTCTGGATTTTACACTATCACGATGGAACAGCTATTTTTAAAATGTTGACGCACTCTTCAGGGAATTAACAGTGGTAGTTTGCCGGCCGCTGGTCACATACCAGGCAGCGGCGTTTTAGGAAGGGGAAAAGGATTAATTTTGAAAAACTTGATAGGATACCTACGGCGGCGGAAAAAAAATCCTTCTGATATATTATCTAAAAAAATTTGTTGTGAGTTACAATTCTAATTAATTTTGTTATTATAATAAAATTTTTAAATAAAACTTGAAAATGAATTTGATAGCTGATATTGAATCGTTAAATGATAATGATATTTATGAAATGAGTGTTGCTTTTGGATATTATTTAAAAGATCTATATGATAAAAGAGTCGAAAAATACCTTGAACAACCATCAGGAGTTCCTCAGGGTTCTTTTTTATTGTCTGCAGCCTTATTAGGGCAAAATGTTGTACGGAAATTCAGTGATGATAACCGGATGAAAAAAATTCTTCAAGAAGAATTTAATGATTTTATGAGTAACAAGGATAAAGCCTTGAAGCTATTCTTATTTTACAAAGCCTCTATTGAACTAGATTTGGTTCCCTCAAAGACACCTACAGGAAAATTAATGCATCTTGTATCAAATTATTTAAAGGGACAATATCAAATCGATATTCTTATTGAAAAAATGAATAAAAATGGAATTTTTGACGATATAAATCAGTTAATTGAAAAAGAATCAACCTTACTGAGTAAATCTGAAAAACGCAAACTACAGAATGAAGCTTATGCAATTTGTTTTGGAAAATCATATCGAATATTTTACATCTTACGAAAACAGGAACTATTAAAATTTGTAATTGTTTCATTTTTAGTGTATTTAATTTCAAAAATTAGTGGAGGCAATGAAAATGTTTTTTACTTGTTTTTGTTGAGTCTTACATTCTATTTTGTATCTAATTTTCTCATCGAGCTTTTAACTAAAGGGTTTTTTAAAAACAATTAATCTTAAACACTTAAAATCAGATTTTATGTCAGAAAAAAAATTAATTACTTGCCCCCACTGTGGAAAATCTTTTACAATTAACTGGACTTCTACTAGTGGCTCTGGAGAACAAGGATTTCAACATTCACCTGGTTGTATGAAAACTGTTTGGGTAAAATATACTAATGGCCAGATCGTACAGGTCAGATAATTATATAATTAATATTCTTTATGTATTTTTGATGCCACTGCCCCGGTTTGTGGCACACCAAACGGAAAAAGAAACTCTGTGTCTTGTCCTAAAATAGGTTTACACAAGGTATCGTACGGGTTTTACTGTACAGTTTTTTTAAGGTTGTTTAATAATTGATTCTATACAAAATAGCACTTTAAATCAAATTTGATTGAATAAATTCCTTATGTTGATGGAAGGCTGTTTGTTCTTTTCTTTTTGATACCCTTTTGCGGCTATTCTTCCATCTCTTAATTAACACTTGGTCTGTTGTATGCGCCTCAACAGGTGTTAGAAAATCACAACTCATGTGCGGTCTAAAATTATTATAGGCATTAATGCTTCGTTTTACAGCAAGCATTGCATCTGTTCGTGATTTGTAAATTTGATGAAGATTGAACTCTGTTTTCAATATGCCATTGATTCTTTCAGCAACCTGATTGTCGTATGCTTCGTCGCCCTCTTTCATACTGATGGAAATACTGTTTTCTCTTAATAAAGAAACATAATCATAGCTGCAGTATTGAACACCTCTGTCAGAATGATGAATAAGGCTTGTAGGCAATGTCCTGTTTGATAAAGCCATCTCAAGTGCTTCAATACACCCATCATTACTCAAATATGGGTGAAGGCAATACCCCATTATTTTTTTTGAATAAGCATCAGTAATGAGCGATAAATAATTAAAGTCATAACCAACACTAATGTATGTAATGTCCGCTACCCATAGTTGTTCCGACTGCACTATCTCCAATTTCTTTATTAAATTAGGATATCGTCTGACCCAGTGATTTGACTGAGTCGTTTTGGGATTTCTCCTTTTTCTATCGATTAGTAATTTACGATTACGTAAAGTAGTAAACAATTTATCATGCCCTATTTTTATGCCATTAGTTCGTAAGGGCTGATAAATACATTTGTACAACTTGTGACCTCCCAAACCAGGAAGTTCTCTTCGCACCTGGGCTACAAGTTCCAACACAATTAGTTCTTGTTCCTCTTTCTCTAAAAAATAGTATTTTCTATGATAAAAGGATTGACGGGATTTACCAAACAATCTACAAATAGGCCCGACGCCCATCCTTGTAATATGCTTTTCTTTAATGAGCATTATTGTTTGGTGCCATGCTTTTTTCTTACAGGAACCTTTAATTCTTTTTCAGCAAAGTCAATCATTGCATTCAGTCCGTAGATCATGACATTGGCTTTCTCAAGGGACTTTTCAAGTTGTTTAATCCTTTGTTTTAAAGCAGGGGTGTCTTTTTTCTTTTTAGGTTGCATTGGAGCCAAAGTTATAGCTCCTTATTCAAGTTTTTTTTTGTAAATATTGACCCAATTGATCAGTATATGAGCATTGGTTAACCCATACTGCACGGATAGCTCTTTAGGAGGGCGATTTTGATAAACCACAAGCATCACCAGTTTCTCTTTTAATTCATTAGAGAACTTAAATCTGTTAAGCATTTTTTCTTTCATCTGTTTTGAGTTTGTCATCAAAACTGTAAAGCTATAGCCGTATAAGACTCAAGTGCAGCTACTAATTCTTCTGAACAATAATAATTCTCCAACTTCACAAAGTTTTTCATTGTTCGATGGTACCGTTCAATTTTACCTTGGGTTTAAGGATGATTAACCCGGCCATGTATTGATTTTATATTTTTTTACTTCAAAAATCCCTTTAACTCTGCCGCAATATAACAGGCGCCATTATCTAATAAAAGTTTGGGTCGATATCCCTGTGGCAGATCTGCAATATCATTAGAATATATTTAAATTAATAGCTCAATTAGTTAATAAACTACTGAAAATTTTAACTATATTGATATGCAATAAAATGTTGAATTATGACACCAAATAAACCATCTTATGTATTAGGATATTGGAGACCGTGGAATGAAAAATCATCTATTGTTGACTCTTGGTTAAATTATACAAAAGACGTATCTCTTGCTAAATATTCTGCTTATGTTATTGGCAATTTCATTGAAAATGCTTCTAAAGAACAAGTAAATGCTATAAACAGTTTAGGTCAAAAAATTGGTATGGGGATGAATATATTGTCAACCCAATTATCTGAAATACATAACGATTTAAGATTTATTAATGTAAACATTGAATTACAAATTGAACAAAACAAATTAACTAATCTTTTGCTTCAAAATATTTCCGAACTTTTAAGAGTTCCAGATATTGAGAAAGAAAGAATTCATTCCATTGAGTTAGGGATTAAATTTTTTATTAACGCAAATAAAGATGCTGATTTATATGACGATGCTTTAGAAGAATTTAGAAAAGCTGAAGATCTTATGAAGCAAGATTATTTTGTTTTGCATCGAATCGGTATGATATATTTATTTTCCGAAAAGCACTTGGATATAAATTTAGCACTTGATTATTTTTTAAGAGCAGCTAAATATGCAAGTGTCGAAAACGATCCCAAAGCTAAAAGATTAGTTAATGTTCTGAATGGTGGTAGGATTCAAAACGAATCAACTTCTGATATAAATTACCTAAGTGCAGATTCTTATGAGAAAGCTGCATTATCTAGTTATATTTTAGGGAAATATGATGAATCTGTTGTTTACCAAAAGAAAGCAACAAACTTATTGAATTCTCCTGAAAATTATTTTAAATTATCAAAGTATCAAGCTAGGTTAAAGCTTTCTAACGAGTCTGTTGAAAATTTAGTTTTTTCTATACAAAAAATGCCAAGCTTTTTTAATGGTGCATTACATGATATAGATTTAATTAATGATGTTGGAGTTATTAATATGCTTAATTCTAAAACTGAAAATATTAATTCTAATATTCAAGAGTTTATTGATTTGTTAACACATAAAATATCTAATATTGAAATTATAGACAAATCTTTTGT
>CAIVPY010000041.1 GCA_903907885.1 uncultured Bacteroidota bacterium | reverse complement strand
TGTATGGATTCGACAAGCTCACCATGACATTCGACAAGCTCACCAAGACATTCGACAAGTTCATTATGACATATATATTTAGAGTTGAGGAATGGGCTGATGATTGATTGTTGCTTTGTGCCTCGCAGTAGCAAATACGTTCAGTTATTAAAGCGTTCTATTGCTTGTTTGCTTGAATACACCTTACTCAAATCAATTATTTGATTTGAAGAATTTAGAGCCAATGAGTTCATCGTATCCCCATTGCTGATTTTTAGTGTAAACCAATATCAAGTATTCATTTTCTGTTTGAAAATGATTGCCTTCAATTTGGGTTTCATCGGGCTTGCCATCAGCTCCTTTGGTAACATAAAAATATTCGTATCGGCCTTGCTTTAGCATGGTTTCTAACTCGTACCTCGACCTGTTTCTATTGAAATACATTTTGTATTCAGGTAATATTTTCCAGTCGGTAAATTCGCCAAAGGCATACACATCATCATCAGACATATTGCCAGGTGATGATAAATAAAACTGTGTTAAGGCATAGTCGCCATCATAGTCGCCATTTAATCCATCTTTATTTTGAATAAGTCTTTTGCCATTGTAATCTGTGTATTGTGTATATTGATTTGAACCTTTGCTTTCTTCGGGTAACAACATCACATGAACGATGCTATCCATCCATTTTGTTCTCACATTTTGACTATAGGTTCTCAAGCTCCTCATATCAAAAAATCTAAACTCGTTGCCACCATTAAACAAAGTTTTGTCGAGGTAGTTATAATCCAATTTATTGCCTGTTGAAAATTGCGGTTTCAAGCCTGTCAATGCATTGTCCCACCTATAGTTTTGAAGCACCACTACTTTAATATCTTGCATTGGATTGGGAACGGTGTTGGTATTGTATTCAACTGTAAAATTAACTTCTTGTTTGGTAAATCTATATTCGGCCAAAGTAGGAGGATGAGCTGAAGCTTCTATAATTGTAGATTGATTAATAATCATAAACCTTCGGGTTAAAACTACATTTTCTTCATCAAAATTTCTATATACTTTTATGGTATAATTTCCAGCAATGTTTGGTTTAATAGTTTCGTTAGGAAAAAGTAAATTGTAATGAACATATTTGGTATAAGTATTAGTCGAAAATTTCCAATCGGTAATATTATCGAAGTCCATCCCTTTTAAATATTGGTTTTTACTCAAATCAGTTAGGTTCCAATTGGCATCACAATGAACGATGGTATATTGTAAATTCTCGTTTTTTTTGCTTAGTATATCAAATCCAAGATTTAATTGTTCGGATGTGTTTAGCCCAATTATAGCATACCTGTCTTCGCTTCCTGCTTTGCTTAGTATGACAGTTTTTACTTGTGGGTCAAATATTAGGTTGTCATTCAGATTTTGCGAATAAGAAAGCTGTGTTAAAAGAAAGCATGCTGTCAATAAAAACCATTTTTTAGGCATCATATTATTTAAATAAATAATCATGCTAAGGTATTATTGATTGACGAAATAAAAAAAAAGATTCATATTAGAAAGGAGCAGGTCCTGAATTATCATCTTCATCGTTGTTCCAAGTATTAATTTTAGAGCTAATGGTAATGCTACCAGGATTGGGCAAGTCGTTTAACATTTCTTGATCTTGTTGGTAGTTGGCATCTAGGTCGGCAAACTTGGTATATTTGCCAATGTACCTCAAACGGATTTTGCCAGTTTCTCCATTTCTATGTTTGGCAATAATCAATTCAGCCTGTCCATGTGTAGGTGTTCCGTCATCCCATTCAGTCAATTCATAGTATTCTGGTCTATAAATAAACATTACCATATCGGCATCTTGCTCAATAGAACCTGATTCACGCAAGTCACTCAACATTGGGGTTGCTGTATTACCACGTTTTTCACCTGCACGACTCAATTGAGCCAAAGCAATTACAGGCACATCAAGCTCTTTGGCCAAGGCTTTTAACGAACGCGAAACATAACTTACTTCTTGCTCACGGTTACCATTTTTGTTATTTGGGTCATCGCCACGCATCAACTGAAGGTAGTCGATCACAATCATTTCAATATTGTGTTGTTGTTTTAGTCTTCTACATTTAGCCCTAAGTTCAAATACGGTTAATGCAGGCGTATCATCTATAAATATTGGTGCATCATTCAGCTTTGCTATACGGGTATTCAGTTGTTGCCATTCATGGTCGGCAAGAGTTCCTCTTTTTAGTTTATCACCTTCAATTTCAGACTCGCTACTCAGCATACGAGTAACCAATTGTTTGCTGCTCATTTCTAATGAGAATATGGCAACACTTCTTGGCTTTTCATCAGATATTAACGAGGCATTACGAGCCAAGCTTAATGCCAAAGCTGTTTTACCCATACCAGGGCGAGCAGCTATGATAATTAAATCTGATTTTTGGAAACCTGCTGTTACTTTATCCAATCGGGCAAAACCTGATGAAATACCCGTCATTCCATTTTCTTTATCTTTAAGGCTATTAATTTCGACCAATGCTTCTTTAACAACCGCATTAATGCCACGCACATCTTTTTTGATATTGCCTTGTGATACTTCAAACAATTTACGCTCGCTGCTGTCTAATAGTTCAAAGGCATCTTTATCGTCTTCATAAGCTTCAGTTTGTATTTCGGTTGATATACGAATGAGCTCACGTTGCAAAAACTTTTCGGCTATTATTTGAGCATGGTATTTAATGTTGGCTGCTGATGATACTTTATTGGTAAGTTGGGTTATATAATAAGCACCACCTACAACATCCAAGCAAGCTTTTTTTCTTAAATCGGAGGTAACGGTTAAAATATCAATTGGTTCGGCACGGCTAAATAAATCAACCATGCTTTGATAAATAATGCGATGTGATTCTTTATAAAAGCTGGCAACCTTTAATATTTCTGCAACCTCAGTAATAGCAGTTTTTTCGAGCATTAATGCTCCTAATACCGCTTCTTCTAAGTCGGTAGCCTGTGGAGGCAGTTTTCCTCCTTCTATAACAGTACTTGCACTTAGTCGAGGTTTGCGTTTGGTATTATTTGGAAAATATTCTGCCATATTCTTTGTTTACTAAAAATTATATAGCTCCGAAGATATGTTTATTAAAACTATTTTAAAGCAAATATCTGTTGTTAACAAATACTAAAAATATTGTTTGTTGATTGTTGATAGTTTTGTAAAACACATCTAAGTTATTAGCTATCAAACTAAGCTTATTCACATATGTGCTCATTATATTTTTTGGCTTCTTCTGAGTCGCCCAATTTTCATTTTCTTAATGGGCATAGCTTTCAGATACATAATAATTTCTTAACATTTAAAAAGTTTACATCTTAAAGTTTAATTTATAGCCATAGGTAGGGATATGAATTAACTTAATTTCATTTTGCTTACAACTTCCGCTGTATTAGGCATATTTCAGAGTTCCGTTTAAAATAGTTATGCCGTCATGGCTACTCGTTCGAAAGGGTCAAAGCTATCTTATTTTTTTTCAGATTGCTTCACTATGTTCGCAATGACGTGACTTAATTTTGCTCCTTTTCTTCTCTTCTATTTCATTGGTAAATAAAGTAGCATTATTTTCTTTTTAATCAACAGTTCAAAAACATAGGATGACGTTCAAAAATGAAAATGTCAATTCTAAACAAACATCTTTTACCCTTTAAATTTCGGTTTTACCATTAAATTTTTTAATAAAATGTCGCATTTGGTAAAATTTTGACTGCGTTTTTATCAATGATTGATATTTTACATGATCTATAAAATTATTAAAAATAGCCGCGAATGCCTTGTAAATAATGCAAATACAAAATTTTTTACTGACAACAATCAGTTGTATTTTCAGGCATTTCTAGGCTTGTAGTTAAAATTCTACTTTTTTTTCTCACTTCTATATTAAATATTTACCACACAAAAAACAATTTAAACCAATAAAATATGAACCAGTTTAAACAACTACAAACGTTTAACAAAGGGTTTAAAATGACGATCAAAACGGTCGTCTTTTTAATCGCCCTCATTGCAGGACTGTCGAGGGCTCAAGCCCAGCTGACGGTAACGGTGACAAACGGAAGTAACACACTTCCAAACATGGCATCGTCTTATTCTTCATTAGCAAGTGCTATTGCAGATTTGAATTTGGCTACGTCATTTTCAGGTCCAGTAACACTTACTGTAACCGGTGGTACGTCTGAAACAGCTCCAGCAGGAGGTTTCAAGATTTACGATTCTCTTTCTACAGTATCTAACTATGTAGTTATTGATGGTGGTGGTGCTACTATTTATGCACCCGCTATTGCCACTGCAGGTGGTGCTGCTACGGGACAATCTGATGCGGTTGTAAAACTAATCGGTTCTCATTATGTTACCATTCAAAACTTTAACATTAGAGAAAATGCATCTAACAATGCTGATTTGCCAATGGCTACTCAGAAAATGACTGAGTTTGGTGTGGCATTGCTTTCTTCATCATTTACCAATGGTGCTAGTAACAACACCATTCAAAACAATACCATTATAATGAGCAACGGTGCAGCAACGTACCGTAATGCTATTGGTATTTTCTCTTCATGTGCTTCAGCACACACTGCTCCAGCCACTGCAAGATTAGCAACATCTGTGGCAGGTACAAACTCTAATAATAAAATATATGGTAACACCATTTCGGGTGTGGCTCATGGTATTTATTTTGTGGGTGTTGCTCAAACAGCTACCGTTTACGAAACAGGAAACGATATTGGAGGTACTTCTTTATCTACAGGTAACACCATTACTTTTGGTGTTTCAAACATTGCACCTGATTTGTCATGGAATCTTATGTCGAATTCTTATGTAACAGGTATCTATTTCAGAAATTCAGTATTAGGTATCAACATTAGATATAATACCATTACCAACTATGCTGCATTAACTTTGGCAAGTGGTGGTGTATATAATTCGTATGGTACAGCTCCTACTACAGCTGTTCCGGCTACCACTTCTACTATTAGTGATAATACCATTACTTTAACTCAAACTTCGGTTAATTCAATATATGGTATTGATTTTGGTTATGCTATTCCAACTACTACCATTGCTTGTAATAACAATAAGATTAACATTAATCACACTTCAATTACTACGATCTCAGCATCTGATTATGGTATTAAAGCCAGTTATCCTTGTGCTGGTGCTACTGTAAATTACAATGTGGTTAACTTTAACCAAACCATGAATGCGCCAACGGCTTCATATACACACTCTGGTTACAACTATGGTATATATGTACCAGGAAGTACCAATGCTACGGTTACTGTTTTAGGAGATTCTGTTACCAATATCAAAACCATTAATGCGGGTTCTTTTACTATTACATCAAGTGGTTACAACTATGCTTATTATGCTAGTTTATCTTGTTACTCAAAAAC
Source organism: uncultured Bacteroidota bacterium (assembly GCA_903907885.1). GTDB lineage: Bacteria > Bacteroidota > Bacteroidia > UKL13-3 > UKL13-3 > RGVD01. The sequence continues at coordinate 2,766 of CAIVPY010000041.1, read as the reverse complement.
AATTGGAAACTCAACACCAGGAAATGGTAACGTGTTTTTAACCAATGAAAATCCAACTGGAAGCTATAATTCTACAGGTTATCAATATTTTATTTATTGCACAGGTGCCACAGATAGTACCGCCAACATTAGCTATAATACTTTAACAACAGGTAGAACTGGAAAAATGTATGGTAATGGTGGATATACTTACGGTGTTTATATACCTATTACTAAATACCGTTTAAATATTGACTACAATAATATTAATATGGATAGAACAGGTGGAACGGCTAATGGTGGTAGTATGTACGGTATTTATGGTGGTAGCAGTTCTTCTACTTCTACTTTATATTCTATAAGTAATAACAATATCAGTTTTGTGGGACCTAATCAAACTACATCTGGTCTTTTTTATGGTATTTATAATTTTGATGGTTCTAGTTTAGCTACTGTAAAATACATTACCAATAATAACATAAGTGCTTCTGGATATTTAAGTACAATATATGGTATGTACCATTATTATGGAACCAATATGGATACATTGAATACTTTCAACTTGAGTTCTACTTATACAAGTAGCCCTGGTATTTATGGTATTTATTGTTCTAATACCACACCGGTATCATTTAACGTATATAAAAACGTATTTAGTAATTTAAGTGCTTCGGCTGCTGGAGCAAGTAGTCCCACTATCTACGGTATCTTTTTAGGTGGTACATTAACTGCCAATTATTGCCACGATAACGAAATTTCAAATATCACGACAGGTGCTAGTACAGGTAGTGCTACCATACACGGTATTTATGTATCAGGTGGTACCTTAAACAATGTGTATCGTAACAAAATATATAACCTATTTGCTAGCACAACAGGTCCAAATACTAAGATTAACTTGATAGCTGTTGCAGGTGCTACCATTAGCAATGTTTACAACAATTTGCTTTCTGAAACCAATGCCTTAACAGGTGTAACAAGTGGTACTTCAGCTCAGGCATCTGTGTATGGTATCAATGTTACTTCAACATTATCTCCATCTACAGTGAACTTATATTATAACACCATCTATCTATCAGCTACCTCTACGGGTACTAATTTTGGTGCGTATGGTATTTGGCACACTACCAGTGCTACGGCTACTATTAGCAGTTTGAACATGATTAATAATATGGTTATTAATAAAGTTGCACCAACCGGTACAGGTACATCAGTAGCTTTCAGAAGAAGTTCAAATATTTTAACCAACTTTGCTAGTACAAGCAACAATAACAATTTTTATTGCCCAACTGGTATATATAGCGATGGTGTAACTACAGCTACTGCTAATGGAACTTACCAAGGTATGGTTTCTCCAAGAGAATCAAATAGCATTAGCGAAGATTGTGCTTTCCTAAACACTTCAACTCCGGGGGGTGCTAATTTCTTACAATTAAACCCAACAACTGTTACCGAAGTAGAAAGTGGTGGAGCAATCATTTCAGGTTATAAGGCAGATTATGCTGCAGATAGCGCACGTGCAACTTTTCCACTATTAGGTCAAACATACGGTGGCGGTACTGCTCCTGATATGGGTGCACAAGAAATGGATTTAACACCTGGTGATATTTCAGGTCCATCTATTGTTTACACTAAAATTGCTAATACTACTAGCACAGCACCAGTTACCTTAACTGCTACTATTAAAGATAAGAGCGGGGTGGATACTGTAGGTGTAGGCATGCCAGTATTGTATTGGAAAATGCCTTCAGGTACTTATACTGCTGTAACTGCTACATATGTGCCTGGTAGTTTTACTACTTTTACTTTCACTTTTGGTGGTGGTTCTGTAAACGATATGATAACCTACTATATAGCTGCACAAGACAAGAGCACAGCAAACAATGTAAGTGTGGTACCATACTCTTCAGGCATTCGCTATATCAATCCACCTTCATGTTCAGCAGCTCCTGCTTCGCCTGAGTCATATACCATCCTAGGTTCTTGGACTGGTACATATACCATTGGTGGAAACGGTGCTGGTTTAGCTTCAGGTGCTGATTATGTTTCGTTAGGTGAAGCTCTATCAGATGTGGTTCCAAACCAAATTAAATCTGTATATGTTAACGCTGGTGGTTCAGGATATTTAACAGCACCTGCTATTACCTTTACAGGTGGTGGTGGAGCTGGAGCACAAGCTACTGCTTATGTTACAGGTGGTGTGGTTACACGTATTTTGATTACTTCAGTAGGTACAGGATATACTTCTGCTCCAACTGTTGTTATTACAAGCGCTACCGGTGCAGGTGCTGCGGCTACTGCCAACCTTTCAGTAGGAAAAGCATTAGCTGGTCCTGTTACGCTTTCATTATCATCAAACTATGATGGTACAAAATATGAAGGTACTTTCCCAATTCTTATTTCAGATTTAGGTCAAACTGCTACCAACACATTTACTATTAAACCAGCAATAGGTGTAAGTTCTACCATTACTGGTAATTCAGGAACAAGTATCTTTTTATTAAATGGTGCTGATTACACTACCATTGATGGTTCAAACAATGGTACTACTACTCGTAACTTAAGTATAGGTAATACTTCAGTGGGTACTGGAACTTCTATCATTCAAATAAATACTTTAGGTACAGGTTTAGGTGCTACTTATAACAGCATTAAAAACTGTAACCTTTCAAATGGCTCGTCAACTATTGGCAGCTATGGTATTGTTGTGGGTGGTGCTGCATCAGGCTTAGCCAACGGTGCTGATAATGATTATACCACTATTCAAAACAACAACATTAGCAATGT
>CAIVPY010000040.1 GCA_903907885.1 uncultured Bacteroidota bacterium | reverse complement strand
GCAAAAGCAAAACCTAAAGCAGAACGAGAGGATAATATTAAGTCCTCATCAACGAAGTCAAAGAGTGTTAATCAACATCAAAATGTCAATGTTAGCGTCTCAATTGTCAAAAACAAAACGGGAGGAAGTTCTAAATCAGGAGAAGCAAGTAATAACTCTGGAACAAATCAAATGATAAAACCTAAACCTCAACCGCAACCACAAAATGTTTATTATCAACAACCTAATAACAATAACAGTTATAATAGCGAACTAACAACATTGCTAAAAGATATGAATAAACAATTATACGCTCAGCGAGATATTAAAGCGTTAAATCAACCGTTACTAAATCCGTTTCCTTTAACTGAAACTAATAAACCTTTGTTCGGAAATCCTAAACCACCAACTTCTGTAGGAGATAGTAGTGTTTTTGATGATGAACCTTTTGAAGAACACAATAGTGATTTAGCAAGTGTTACCACTGATAGTAATATTACTTCAGCAAAAATAATTCCTGATACTAACAGCGAAGTTCCTGATATTCCTACTGTAATAAAAATACCTTCGTCGTCAGCACAAAAATTACTGATACCAATAGCATCCCCTATTAATAGTTTAAGTAATGACCCTAATCCATTTGAAGGTAGAAAGTTATTTGGTAGCGAAATACCTGTTGAGGCAGAACAAGAACCAGTTGTAACAGCAAGAAAGAAAAAACCACCTATACAAACAATGCTTCCATTTACTACTCCAAAAAAAATAGTTGTTGATGGCGAAGATACTCCAAGCACATCAAATTTTGCTGAACGGGAAGTGCCTGTAAGACAAGTATCTGCTTCAAAAAATAATATTGTGTCTGTATTTGAAAGCAAAGGACAATTTAAGAACTCAACAAGAGAAGAAAAAGTAAATGAAATAAAGCGATTGGAAGAAGAATATGGTATTGATTTAAAATACTCTCCTGATATGAAAGCGAGCGAAATTTATAATATTTTAGTTCCGTATGTAAAAGATGGAAGAAAAAGAAACTAAAATAGTTTTAAAATTTATTATTACTATAATATAAGATGTCTATTGAAGGATATAGCAATGCTTATAGTAATAATATAGAAGGAAATTCAACTGATAGTATTTTACAATCAGAAATTGATTTAATTAATTACAACATAACTGATATTACATTTAACGGAACAAATAAAACAAGTATTGATAACGATTTAACAATTACAGGGGTTTTAGCAATACCCGCATTCTCAAATATTGCTACAACCCTTACCAATTTGAATTCATCTGTATCAACAATTAATTCAACGCTTACAGGTATAAGTTATAATAATTCTACTTTTCAAGATAAAACTATAATTGATAATAATTTGACTATTGGAACTTCTAAAATTTTAGCGATTGATGGATTTTCAAATGTTAAAACAACTTTGGAAAATTACAACACTTCTATCAATACAATTAATACAACGCTGACAGATATTTCATATACTACAGATACTACTACTGTAAATAACCATCTTGTTTTGTCAGCAGGTAAAATATTATCCATTCCATCGTATCCCGATGTAGAAAGCACACTAACAAGTTTAAGCGTGAGTTTTGCTGGAATAACAGGAATAACATATGATAACACCGGAGGGATAGATTTAACAATTATAAATAATAATTTAGAAATTTCAGCAGGTAAAATATTTT
>CAIVPY010000039.1 GCA_903907885.1 uncultured Bacteroidota bacterium | reverse complement strand
TATCCTATTTTAATCAAAGAAGCTCAAATGAAGGCTTTTTATTTTTGATGTTTTATTTTGCTTTGTTTGTTAGTGATGACACCCCAAAATTCTTTGCAATTGATAACATCGAAAATGCGCTAAATCCTAAACTATGCACAAAACTAATCCAAGAATTAGTAGAACTTGTGAAAAAATATGATAAACAAGTTATATTCACAACTCACAATCCTGCGGTCTTAGATGGATTAGATTTAAGTGATGATGAACAAAGGCTTTTCGTTATTTATAGAAATGTCGATGGACATACTAAAGCAAGGCGAATTTCTGCACCAGAACCATTAGAAGATGACGATCCTGTACAATTATCTGAAGCTTTTATAAATGGTTATCTTGGAGGACTACCCAACAACTTTTAATATGAATACTTTTGGCGGCATTGTAGAAGGTAAAACTGATTATCCTATTATTAATAGTGTATTAATAGGATATTTTAATAAACACAATATTGATATTGCTTGGGTACAACCTCAAAATTTTAAATCTCAATCTAATTACGATAAAGTATTTAAAAGTTGTAAACCAGAAAAACTAAGACAATACTTTCAAATTAATAAATATATTATTATCCATGTAGACACCGATGCCTCAGCAGATTTTGGTATACCTCATCATGAAAATGGTGAATTACTTACACCTGAAAAATTGATTGAGAAAGTAGTAGCCAAATTTAAATTGGAAATGGGTGAAGATTTTTATGAGAAGTATGCGAATAGAATTATTTTTGCGATCGCTGTGCATTCAATAGAGTGTTGGTTATTTCCGCTATTTACTTCTGATGACAAAAGCTCACAAACTGAGAATTGTTATAAAGTTTTGGAGAAAGCAGTTCCAAACTTTAGGAAAAATCATGAATATTATCAAGAAATCACTAAGAGATATCACAATCACGATGATTTGTTAAATCTCTGTTCTAAAAATCCCAGCTTAGAAATTTTTATTGAAGAATTGGCAAGTAAAAATATTGAAATTTCTGAAGAATCATGAATTAGTGATGAAAGAAAGGAAATAGTTGATAGGTTTCGCTTTCGTAGAGAATGTAAATACCTAAACCAATGAGAACAAAAGGCACGATCGCATTACTATATTGTGAGAGAAACTTAGCGATCGCAGGATGCGTACTAAATTGATAGGCGGCATAACACCAAACCGCAATCATCACCAAAAAAGTAGCGATCGTGATTGAGAGTGAAACTGCATTACTACTGGCAAATAAAGGAATATAAATGCCGATATTATCTCCTCCATTCGCGAAAGTAACCGCCGCGACATGATAGGTTTGTGGTGCAATTAGAGGTGATTTTCCTTGTTCAGGAATCGCACAAGTTTGGAGAGTTACTTCTTCCTGTTTCTGGAAGAGATGTTTGATACCGATCGCGATCGGTAATAGTCCTAATAATCCAATCCATTTGTGGTCAATAATTAAACCACCGAAATATCCTGGTAAACTCGCCAGAATCAGTAACGCAAAGCCAAGATATTGACCGATGAGAATGTGGCGCGGACGAAATTTGCTATCAACCTGTGCAAAAAAAATCGTCAAAATGAGAATGTCATCGATGTTAGTGGCAGTGAAAGCGCTAATTGCGATCGCCACAGTACCGACAAACCATTCCATATTTTTACCTCAGACAAATTGATAATAAGAACTCGCATTCATTTTATTGTATTTGATATAAGATCCCCGACTTTTTCTCGGCAAGCAAAGACAATTTACAAATCCACAAAAAAAGTCGGGGATCTGGGCATTTATGGGTTTCTTTTACTGCCCTACTTATAACGGTGAATTAGCGTTGTTTGAGAGTGATGTAAGATTAATTTTCATTGATTTATTTATGATTTTAGAAGCCGAATGACGCTCGAACAATTACGCATTTTCCTGGCAGTTGCTGAACACTTGCATTTCACTCGTGCTTCTGAAGAACTATACATCACCCAACCCGCCGTTAGTGCTGCCGTTCAGAGTCTAGAGG
>CAIVPY010000038.1 GCA_903907885.1 uncultured Bacteroidota bacterium | reverse complement strand
TGGAAAAAACAAGATGCTGACAGTCCGTCATCATTCAACTTAAAAATGATGCACGGAATAAATAAAATTTCGATTTTAATGTTCTTATTGGCATTAATTATCATCATCGTGCGTGTGGTACGCAGTTTGTAAATTCAGGTGTAACTAAAAAGAAAATAAAATTATGTTTATGTATTTTATCATCCCTCTAGCACTTAGCTTTTATGTGAGCTGGAGGTTTAAGTCGAAAGCCAAAAAATATTCTGAAATCGGGCTAAGCAACCAAATGACAGGTGCTGAAATTGCACAACGTATGCTAAATGATCATGGCATTTACGATGTGCAAATTTTGAGTGCAGATGGCCAATTGAGCGACCATTACAATCCACAAACCAAAACAGTAAACCTTAGCCACGATGTGTATTATGGCAGAAGCATTTTGGCAGCAGCTGTTGCCTCGCACGAGTGTGGACATGCCGTACAACATGCCAAAGCCTATGCATGGTTGCAGTTTAGATCTGCCATTGTTCCTATAGTTAGTGCCAGTTCAAGTTATATTCAATGGATTTTGTTGGGAGGAGTGTTGTTAATAAATACATTTCCTGCCTTGTTGCTTATAGGAATTGTATTGTTTTCGTTAACCACTTTATTCTCGCTAATTACTTTGCCTGTAGAATTTGATGCCAGCAGCAGAGCACTTGCATGGCTTGACACCAGCGGAATTGTAAGAAAAGAAGAACACGATTTGAGCAAAGATGCATTGAGATGGGCAGCAAGCACGTATGTGGTGGCAGCCATTGCTTCAATAGCCACATTGCTATACTACTTGCAGGTATATTCAGGTCGCAGGAATTAATTGCCATCAAATTTATTAAAAGAAAGCCTTCACTTTGTGAAGGCTTTTTTATAATAATAAATTGAACCTACATCCTAACCAATTTTATCACACCTATAAAATCTAACAATCTTATAATAGGAAAAACAGGGTCAAACTCCCACCAATTGGCGGCAAAATTCGGCTTAGAACCTTCATGGTGGTGGTTGTTTTGAAACAATTCGCCTAGCATTAAAAAATCAAATACCAATGTATTTTTTGAATGGTCTTTTTCATCGAAATTTCTATATCCGTATTTGTGTCCAGCCCAGTTTACAATAGCACCATGAACTGGTCCCATCAAAAAATGAATAGGAAGTAATAGGTATTCCCACCAATAATTGGCAAAGAAATAATAGAACACTACATAGCTAATTCCAAATATCAAACGTGTTGGCCAGGCATCTGCAATTCTATCAATGGCAGGATATACAGGAAAATTTCTGTCAAATTTTTCTTCTACTTGTATCGTTCCGTGGTGCACTCCATTATAAATTTCGCGGGTGTGCATCATCATAGTAAAAACTTCTTTGAAAAAATGAGGGGTATGCGGGTCTTTTTCGGTATCGCTATAAGCATGGTGCATACGGTGCAATATGGCATAAGCCCTAGCGTTTAAGTAGCTACTGCCTTGCATCACCCAAGCAAATATGTAAAAGAATTTTTCCCAAGCTTTGCTCATCGTAAACATTTTGTGAGCAGCATATCGATGTAAATAAAAGGTTTGTCCGAAAAGTGATAAGTACCAATGACAAACGAAGAAAATTAGAATGGCCATGTATGATTTTTTGTCGGTAAAAGTAAATGTTCAGCTAAACAAAAAAAATAGAGTTTCTATTTATTAAATTCTAAAATAAATTTATCCTCACTCTTTCCCAAATTTTTGCTCATTCCATTGATGGGCAATTTCGTCAATTGTTTCGTACCATTCAATTCCAAATTTCCGAACTAATGCATCTTTTAAAAATGAATATACTGGCACCTTATGTTTCTCGCCTAAAGCGCAAGCGGGCTTACAAATATCCCAACGATGGTAGTTTAATGCTTCGTATTGACCTACTTGTGAAATGCGTATAGGATACAAATGGCATGAAATAGGTTTTTGATAATCAATCATTCCATCCAAATAGGCTTGCTCTATGCCACAAGCCAACACGCCTTGATTACCTCTTATGGCAAAATTACAAAGTCCATCTGGCTGACAAGTGGTAACAAAATCTCCATCTTTATCAATTTCATAAAAGTCTTTTAACTCAATTTCTTTTATAGAATCTGGTGCCAAATATGGTTCAATTAGGTCTAATTGAGCTTTAATAATATTTATTTCTTCTTCAAGCAATGGTGCTCCTGCATCGCCTTCAATGCAACAAGCACCTTTGCATTTTTCTATATCACAAATAAAATTCTTCTCTAATACATCTTCAGAAATAAGTGTATTTTCAATAATAATCATGCCGCGAAAATAATGGGTAATAGCTTTTTAAAAAATTATCATTTCATAGAATTGAGGGTGTTTTCATGTTTATGAATAAAATTGATTGTCATTCCTTTGCCATATTTTGATTAACATTTATTTAATTGTTTTGATAATCAAAAAACTAAAATAAATTTGATTCTTGAAAACACATTTCCTGATGAAAAGAATATTACTTGCAACAAGCATTTTTTTATTGCCAATTCTATTACAGGCACAAATAGATAAAACCACTATGGTTAAGGCTATTCAGCAATATAATAATGCAAGTAGTTTGAGTATTAACGACTTTTCAAACTTTGCTATAACTTCTCAATATACCGAATCAAAAACAGGTATAACACATATCTATATAAGACAAACAATTGATAATATAGAGGTATTTAATGCCAATAGCAGTTTGCATTTTGATAAATCTGGCAACTTATTTCATTTTAATAATGCATTTATTCAAAATGCAAAAGATAAAATCAGCAGTACTAATATATCCATTGATGCTAACAATGCCACACAAAGTGTTGCAGGTAGCATAGGTATCAGTGTTCGTCAAAATGCGGTATTATCAAAAAACAATCCTAATGAATACATTGTAATTGATGCATTAGCCTCTAGTCAGCCCATTAAAACTAAACTATATTATTTATTTTTAGACAATAAATTGATACCCGTTTGGAATGTTGAAATAATGGATGATAATAATAACGATTGGTGGAATAAGCGTGTGGACGCTAATTCGGGCAAGGTTATAGATGAAAACAACTGGGTTGCCAAATGTGATGTAAAACAGATTTACCACTCTAATGAAAGCATAGAACCCATTTTTAATTTTCAAACCATTGCTCAATCAGATGTATTAAACAAAACAAATAACAAAACTACATATAATGTATTTCCTCGCCCTTTAGAAAGCCCAAGTTATGGTTCAAGAGAAATAATGAATGAATCGGTAATAAATGTAAGTGCTTCTCCTTATGGATGGCATGATACAGATGGTGTAGCAGGTGCTGATTTTACAATAACCAAAGGCAATAATGTTTGGGCTAAGGATGACACTACAGGAAAAAACACCATGACAGGTTTTTCGCCAAATGGTGGAGATAGTCTTGTATTTGATTTTCCTTATAACATCAATTCACGACCTTTTGAAAATTTGAATGCGGGCATCGTAAACTTGTTTTATTGGAACAACCTGATGCACGATATCATGTACAATTATGGGTTTGATGAAGTATCAGGAAATTTCCAGAATAATAATTATGGTAAAGGTGGGGCTGGAAATGATTTTGTTTTTGCTGATGCACAAGATGGAAATGGAACTGGTAATGCAAACTTTGCCACTCCTAATGATGGACAAAATGGAAGAATGCAAATGTATTTGTGGCCTACTAGTACAAGCACTAATTTGTTAACAATTAAATCTCCAAGCAATTTGGCTAGAGCATACGGAGGACTAATATCTTCATTTGGCATTAAGGTTTATTCTGGAGGAATTATGGGTAAGTTAATTGAAGCAAATGATAGCACAGCCAATTATAATTTTGGTTGTTCTGCTTTGATAAATCCTGATAGTGTTGCAGGCAAAATAGTTGTTATTTATAACAGCACCTCTTGTTCTAGTATAGTGAAAGTAAAAAATGCTCAAAATGCGGGTGCAATAGGCGCTATAGTGGTTAATAATACAAATACAACCCCTACAGCCATGTCGGGTAAAGATGCAACAATAACCATTCCCTCTATTATTATTACTCAATCAAATGGTGATACACTATTGTACCATATAAGAAACGGGGAGGAAATTATTGCTACCTTAAGAAACGAACAATTAGATGGAAAAGTTTATGAGGGTGAAATGGATAATGGTGTTATGGCACACGAATATGGTCATGGCATATCTAACCGATTAACAGGTGGACCTGACAATACCAGTTGTCTTACCAATGACGAGCAAGCAGGCGAAGGTTGGAGTGACTTTTTCGCTTTGGCTATTACTGATAGATTAGGAACTACTGACGCTTCAAGTAATAGAGGTATTGGAACTTTTGTGAGCAACTTAGACACTACAGCTGTTGGAATTAGACAGTTTAAATATAGCAGAGATATGAAAACCAACCCTGTTACTTATAATGGAATTAAATCAGCTGCAAAGCCACATGGAATTGGTTTTATTTTCTGTTCAATGCTATACGATATCTATTTAAATATGATTGATGTATATGGGTTTGATAAAGATATTTACAATGGAAAAGGGGGAAATAACAAAGCCATGCAACTTGTTATGATGGGTTTAAAGCTTCAGCCTTGTTCTCCTGGTTTTGTAGATGCACGTAATGCCATTATTGCAGCTGATAGTATCTTGTATGGTGGAGCCAATTATGAGTTGTTATGGAAAGCATTTGCAAGAAGAGGCTTAGGAGCATCAGCCGATCAAAAAGATCCCAAAAGCAGAAGCGATGGCATTCAAGCTTTTGATATTCCTAGAAAATTGTGGAAAACAGGCAATCAAGAATTACTTAGTGCAAATGATATAAATGTATATCCAAATCCTTCAACTGGAATATTTAATATTGATTTCTTAAGCAACATTCAAATCAAGCAAATGGAAGTTTATGACATTATGGGTATGTTAATAATAAGCCAAGATATTAATAAGGAAATCAAATCAAGTTCTATTGACTTGAGTTCATATGCAAAAGGTATTTATCTTTTAAAATTTAAGTCTGACTATGGATCATTTATACAAAAAGTAATAATTGAATAAAAAAGTATTCAATTATTAATGCCTTCCATTTGGAAGTATAAACCTCCCTATGGCCTCCATTTTATTTTCTGTTTCAATCCATTCCTTTTCAGGTATTGATGACAAGGTTATACCTGCTCCTGCATATAAATTAATTTGTTTATCAAACACCTGAGCACATCGAATATTTACATATAAATGACTTTGGCAATTGTGATTAACAACGCCAACAAACCCACTGTAAAACTGTCTTTCAAAACCTTCATGATCTAAAATGTAATGGTATGCTATATCTTGGGGTAAGCCACATACAGCTGGTGTTGGGTTTAATTTTTGTAACACATCGCTTACTTTGTTGCAACTGTTATTAATGGTTAAGCTAAATTCGGTTTTTAAATGTTTTAAATTGCCAGAAACGATAGTTTCAGCATTACTTTGTGTATAGTTTTCAGAAAATGGTTTTAGTGTATCAATGATAAAATCTTCTACCCATTTTTGCTCTGTAATTTCTTTCTCGGTCCAACTATTGGTGTTGTCGTTTGATAAAGTACCTGCAAGTGCTACAGTTTTTATCGTGTCAGTCTGATGATGTAATAATAGCTCGGGGCTAGCACCAATCCAAGTCCCTGTTATTTCAGATGATACCAAATAGGTGAATGCTGAAGGATAATTTTGGCTTAAATTTCTAAACAAATCAAACACATTAAACGTGTCAGGTTTACTCAGATTTTTTACACGTGCAGACACGAATTTATGTATATCTAAATGTGTGGTTAATGTTTCAATGGCATGATTCACATAATGGATATATTGACTTTCGGTGCCACTTTCTTGTGAGTCTTGATGATAAAACAAGTCAAACGACTCTCCTTGCCATTCATTCATTTCATCAGGCATAATAATGAATGCTCTATTTTTTTGTGCAAAAGGAGAAATAACAAAACAACTTTGTAGTGTACCAAAATCAAGGACTTCTAAGTCTAAACTTATCTGCCCTTTGATAAAATAAATTTTATCTTCATGAGGAAGTCTGAACAAAGCAAATGCCTGCATCTATAAAAAAATTATTTAAATGGAGTAGTAACTTTTGGAATTACTGACATGGTCAAGCGGCTGATGCAACAAAGTTTGTCATCATCATCCGTAATTTTTATTTCCCATACTTGGGTGGTTTTACCCAAATGATGAGGAGTGGCTTTGCCATATACCCAACCTTTGTGAGCCGAACGAATATGGTTGGCATTGATATCTAAACCAACAGCCACAAACTGCTCTCTATCTATACAAATATTGGCAGCCAAACTTCCCACAGTTTCGGCTAATACACAAAATGCCCCACCATTAACAACACCCAAAGGCTGGATTGTTCTGTGGTCCACAGGCATACGTGCTAATAAAAAATCATCACCAATCTCGATAAACTCAATACC
>CAIVPY010000037.1 GCA_903907885.1 uncultured Bacteroidota bacterium | reverse complement strand
TGTCTACCAATTTCACCACCAGGGCATTTAACTATTATACTAGAAAACTATTTATCTGTCAACAATATTGGTCAACAACTAAATACATGTATGATTACATCCGAACAACTATATGAATTAAACTTACCGGCATTTAATGAGGTAACATTACCGTCCTTTAAGGGATTTGAAGATGACCATTTACCATTTAACTACATGAGATTAGATAATGTGACACACATTTTTAAACCAGAATATCTTAATCTTTTGAGTCTAGATTGGTGTAAGTTAAGTTATTTTAAAAAAACAGATTTCAAGGGAGCATTACATTCAGATGCAATAGTTCCGGAAGATTTTATGTTTGGTATCAATTGGATAGACGGTGGAGATGGTATACTAGAATTCTACGATCACGATGAAGTTGAAGTAGCCGGTGTTACTGGCGGAGCTTTAAATAAAGAGAACTGGGGAGTAGTTACAAAATACAAACCTATACTTACTCCTAGCAAACGTTATGATACGAATAACAATAAAGCATACTTAGTAAATGCTTCCACTATACACCGAGCTATCGGAATTGGCCCAAGAAAATGTTATAGTCTACGAACCAATGACAGACATATATCATGGGATGAAATAGTTAAATTATTTGATAATTATATAATAAAATAATCGAATCAATATTCTCATTCAAGCTGGTATTTTTTAGCATACACCTAATATCAAAGCATCAACTTATTGATAATAAATCAAGTACGCTACAAACTTAAATAATTTAGATGTTTACACTAAGTTAATAATGATTCAGTAGAAATTCTACATATTTGTAAGTTAAAAAAAATGCGATTGAAAAAACATTTATTTCTTATAATATTATTCTCTGTTGTTATTAACCAAAGTAAGAGCCAGACTGCATTTAGCCAGAAATCAACCAACATAGGCAGGATTGGTTTGGGCATTAGCAATGCGGGAACAATAGGTAACCCTAACACAATAAGAAGCAATAGACAAAGTAAAAACTGGTCAATGCAATTTCCAAAAGGCACTGGCATTGAGCATTTGTTTGAAGCAGGTATATGGGTTGGAGCTCAGGTAGATGGGCAAATACTTGTATCAACTAGTGCAGTTGATGACCCAAGTGGCTACTCAACTGGTAAGGCTGGTTATGAATTTACCCAATTGAGTGACATCAAAGAAAGGTCAAAAATTAAAAGCAGTAGCAATTACTCTTCTCAAGCCATTTCAGGTCAGGATTTTATAACCTCATTTACTGACAGTTTTGTGGTTGTGCCAGGTTCCAGTATTCCAATTAATTCGCATACCAATCCTTTAAAAGCAGTAATTAAACTTGAAACGTATGCCTGGAGCGAATCTACTTCCGACTATTTTGTTATTGCTAATTATGAAGTTACAAATAATTCGGATAAAAGATGGGATAGCATTTGGTTTGGCAACTGGAGTGATTTAGTTGTGAGAAACATTCAATACACACTTGATGGCACAGGCTCCAATTATTACTCGAGAGGAAGAAATGGTTTTGACAAAAAAAATATGGCAGTTTATGCGTATTTAGCTAAATCAGATATTAACGATTATGACTACACACAATCATACGGTGCTATTCAGTTTTTAGGCATGGATTGGCGAGGGCTTTTCTTCAACCCAAACAAAACAGATACTTTCACAAAAGCAGGTTACCCAGCACCTCAATTGAACATTAATTTTTGGAATTACAATGGGTCAACTCCTTGGATAGCTCCATCAACCGATTTAGACAGATACAACAAACTGAAAAACTCTATTGATTCTTTAAACCTTTTCGACCCAAACAAAGGTCCATTTATTGGTCAACCTGCAAATTGGATTCAGTTGATTTCAGCTGGGCCAATATCAAGCCTTAACCCTGGTGAAAAAATGAATTTTACGATGGCTTATGTATGTGCTAAACAATCAAATCCTTATATTCAAGGGGCAAATGTAATAAGCACTGAAGAGGACCGAAGCGAATTGAACGAACATTTGAAAACTTGTAGAGCAACTTATCTTGGCGAAGATGGTGACGAAAATGGGGTTTATACAATAGAAAAAGACATCAATAAAAATGGAAAACTTGATAGGTACATTGTGCCCGAAGCACCTACTGCTCCAATAATTAAAGTTATTTCAGAAAACCAAAAAGCTACCATTTATTGGGATAGAATGGCTGAGGAATCTATTGACCCTATATCAAGACAAAAAGATTTTGAAGGATACCGATTATATAGAAGTCATATTGGAGAGGATTTAAAATTAAAAATAGATTTAGACTCGTCAAACATGATTGCACAGTGGGATTTAGAAGGTAATGATATTGGATTTAACAATGGTTTTAATGCCGTTAAACTAAGTACACCAACTAAGTTTGATGAAGATAGCAATCTTTATAATTATAAATTTGAAATGCCTAACCTTTTAAATGGTTGGCAATATTTATTTTCTATAACGGCTTTCGATAAAGGAGATGCTAAACTAGGACTAAGCTCTCAGGAATCATCATTCAACGAAAATCAAGTGCATGCCTTTTGTGGTACCACAGCTAACGATTTCGCTAGTGATAATCCATCAAGAAAAGTGGGCGTATATCCAAACCCATACTCAACCACAGCAGCGTGGGACGGTATAGGCAGTAGAGATAGAAAATTGTATTTCTATAATTTGCCAAACAGATGCGAAATAACCATTTATACTACCAGCGGTGATGTGCTTTCTACCATGGTACATGATGGAAAAAACTATAAAGGAGATAACATTAGGTGGTTTGATAAATATGCGCAAGGAACAGTGAGTATGAGTGGTGGGGAACATGCTTGGGATCTTTTGACAAACAACAAAACCCAAATTTCTCCTGGTGTATATATGTATAGTGTGAAAGATTTACAAAGCGGAAATATTACAACAGGCAACTTTGCCATTTTAAAATAAACAATCAACAACAAAAATAAATATGAAAAAAGTTCTATTACTATTAAGTTTTACGGTGGCTGCTTTTATGCTAAAAGCCCAAAACCCGTATCCAATCATTCCTCTTGACTCTGTTCAGAGAACTTCACTTGCGAAACTTTCGCAAACTCCTCCTAACGACTCACCCGATTATGTGAGTCCTCGTGTTAATGCTCGCTATGGCGATACTGTAAGAATAGAAGGCTATGTACTATTCGACCCTCGTTACTATGGATTAAGCATAAGTCGCAAATCAACCATATTGGTAAAAGATACCATTGGTAGTGCATGGGGAGGTGTTGAAGTAATATGCGACCCAGCCGTGGTGGGTGCAACCAATTTAGCTTCACTTATCTCTGACAACTCATTTTATGACAATATAAAACCTGGCTACAAAGTAAGAGTAACAGGTATCATCAGAGCAGCCTTTTTATCGGGTTCAGCTCAGTACAATACTCAACTTTATCTTTTAAAAGGCACAAACAAGTGGAACAATGGTGTTGAAGTGATTGACCCTAACAATAACAAACCTAAGCCTGTTGTACTAACTGTTGATTCTATCACAACTGGAACTGCTGCTTTGGCAAACACTAACAAGGCAGTTAGTGAAAAATGGGAAGGTGTGTATGTTGAAATAAAAGATGTAACTATTGCCAATGATAGGGTAGCAAATGGGGCATCAAGATGGGTTTGGTCGGTTACTGATAAAACAGGTAATGCTATTGCCATCAGAGATTTTTCTGGATATTATAGAAATGACAATTTAACAGCAGATTCGGTTTTTGGTGCAAATGCAAATAGATTTACTCCTCCTCCTATAGGTAAGACATTTGCTTATATAAGGGGTGTTATTCAAGAGTATTTATCTCAAGGAGCTGTTCGATATGGTATTGCTCCTTTGTATCCAAATGATTTAGGACCTTCGGTATATACTCCTCCAACCATTAGCTCAAGAGCAAGACTACCTGTTTCTCCAACTTCTTCTGATAGTATTCAATTTATTTACAGGGTTCAAAAAAATGATTCTGTAGTTGCGAAGGCAAGGGTGTTTTGTTCAAGATCTGTCGATTCTACCATTTTTGATTCTACTGAGTTAACTAGAGTTGTTGTAGGTATTGATACAGCTTGGTATGCAAAGATTCCTCCATTTGCAAATGGAAGTCATATTTATTATTATATAAAAGCGTATGATGTAAATAATATTGCTAATAAAGATACTTTTGGTACTGCCAAATCCTTTATAGTTAGAGATGGTGGTATTACCAATATCCGACAATTGCAATACAGTTCATACATTAACAATGCAAGTATTTTTAATGGAGATTCGGCAATCGTAAACATGAGTATTAGAGCTCTTGTAACATCCACAGATATGGTGCAAGGCACACTTAGTATTGCTACTGTTCAACAAGGTGTGGGACCCAATGCTGCTATTATCATCAATAGGAAAATTGCAGATGTTACCACCCCTTGGAAGCAAGGTGACTCAGTTTTGATAACAAGTGGTAAAGTAATGGAATCTTTTAATATGACAACCCTAAACGATATTGCTGCTACAAAAATAAGTAGCAACAATCCTGTTCCGGCTCCTATTAGCACTTTCAACATCGACACTTTGATCATCTGGAATAACGATACCAGACCTATTGGAACTAGACTTAATTTTAGTGCTTGGGAAGGTCAGATGATTGGTTTTGACACCAACTATGTAATTAACAATAATCCTGACGGACCTACTAGTGATTTTCAAGAATTCAGTTTATCAAATGATAAAAATGCTGCAATTGGTTTTAGGGTAAACGACCTTGGCGGATTGTATAGAAATAGCAAGTTAAATGCTGCTTTAAGAAATGGACAAAAAACATTTAGAACTGCTGGGATTTTATATTACGGCAGTGGCAATTGGAAAATCAACCCACGTGATTTCTTTGATTTTGATATTGATACTGTTATGCCTCGCTTGCATATCACAGGTGCCAATCCAAAAACTGTTATTAAAGGAACAGCATATACAGATGCAAGCGCAACAGCTACTGACAACAGGGTATTTGTTTCAGTTTCAACAAGTGGAACAGTTGATAACAATACTTTAGGTACTTATAAAATTAGATATGTAGCTACTGACAGAGCATTGTTAACAGACACTGCCTACCGATTTGTTACTGTTGCAAATAGCGATGTTACAAAACCTGTAATAACGCTAAAAGGTAAAAACCCTGACACGCTTGTTATTAATACCAGTTATACAGATGCAGGCGCAATAGCCATTGATGATGTGGAAGAGGATATTTCTTCTAAAATTATTAGAACTGGCTCTATTGATTCATCGGTTATTGGTTCTTACACTTTAACCTACACCGTAAGCGACTTATCAGGAAACACAGCATCTAAAACCCGTATCGTTATTGTTGGTTTTAGAACGGGCATTAACGAAAATGACTTGAAATCGGCTACTATTTTGGTGTATCCTTCGCCAGCCAACAATGTATTATTTGTTGAAGCATCAGGTTACAAATCATTGCCATTAAAAGTAACTTTAACTGATTTATTAGGCAGAGACATCTTCTCGAAACAAATAAACAGTAAGCAAATGAAAGAAGAATTTGATGTTACCAACCTAAAAAATGGCATCTACTTCATCACTTTAACCAATGATTCTGGAAACAAATCAATCAAGTTTGTTGTGAGCGGTAAATAAGTTATCAACTATTGAAATCAAAAAGAGGCTGTTTCAGAAATGAAACAGCCTCTTTTTGTTACTTAAGTTCTTAAAAACCGAATTAAATTATTTTTTATACTGTTAGCTTTGGTTTATACCATCATAAGTATAAAACATAATGTTTAATAAAATTAATATTGTAGGTAAAATTTACCTAGAATGATGAAATAAACATCAGCACATCAAAAAACAATACCTATCCTTTATTGTAGCCCCAAAGGCAATTCAATACAGATGCTTCATAAGCGCTTAAATTGCTTTCAGCAGGTTGTGGCAATTCGTTGTATGGATTTTGGAAAAACAATACCAATGGCGTGAAAATATCCTTCAACTCAGCATCCTCTTTCATGGCTGCTTGTATTTGTTTTACTGAACTCAACTCCGCCTCCATCAATTCTGTGTTACGAATCAATTCTTCATAAATCTTATATTCGTCTTGAAACTCATCGGTATCAACCAATAAAAATTCATTCAAAAAATCATCCATTGAAATTTCAGCATCCGCCTCGTTGGCATCGCTTATATATAACAACAAGTTTAGCAACTCAGTACCTCTACTAATGGTTTCATCTTCAATATGCTGCCATTCTGGACTATCAAAAAAACTATCTTTATGAGGCTCTGCAGCCAAAAACTGTACCATCAATAGGTCAAATATTATTTCACTTAATGGCTCATAAGCGGGCTCTTCAGCCATTATTTCATCCAGTCTTTTTACCCTTGATAAAAAATCAATATGCTTGTTGTTAAAAATCTCAAGCATTTTGGGCATAATGTTATTGACACCTTTTAATCTAGCAAAGGTTTCTAATAAGGCTTGCATTGAATCCTGAACAGGTGTGTTTTCGTTTTGTGTGCTTAACATGGTATTTTTATTTTATTGTATGTGAATATTTCCTGTACAAACAGTTGCAAGGGCTTTTCCTTTTAAAGTTGTACCTAATATAGGACTGTTTTGAGATCGAGACAAATTGCTTTTTTCATCATACAACCAAGTTAGCTCATCGTTGAAAATACTAAAGTTAGCTTCTGCTCCTTTTTCAATTTTCAAAGTTTCTAAACCTAAAATCTGACGAGGATTCCTGCTCAACACTTCTTGTAATCGCTCGTTGCTAAAGGTTTTTGGCTTGTATTGATTGATAAGAGAATAGGTAGTTTGCAAATTAATCATGCCCTTATTGGCATATTCAAACTCAACCACTTTGTGCTCTTTATCCTCAGGGTGATGGTCGCTAACAATGCAATCTATCGTACCATCAATCAAACCTTCCCAAAGGGCTTTTCTATCTTCTTTACCTCTCAATGGAGGATTAATTTTATAATTGCTATCGTAGTCTTTTAGGTTTTCGTCAGTAAAACATAAATGTGCAACCGATACCTCACAAGTAACTTGAACACCTTGTTTTTTTGCCCTGCGAATAATATCAATACTACCTTTGCTACTGATATGAGCAAAATGGATGCGTGATTCAGCATATTTAGCCAATTCAATATCACGTGTCACCATCAACTCTTCCGACATATTGGGACTGCCTTTCAAACCTAAATTGGTACTTGTATAACCCTCATGCATAAATGTACCAGCACTCAAGCTGGTATCTTCAGCATGACTAATGATTAAGCCATTAAATATTTTGGCATACTGCAAAGCCCTTAGCATTAAGCTAGCCTGAGAAATTGGTTTATTGGCATCAGTAAAGGCAGGCGCACCAGCTTTGAACATATCGTATAGCTCGGCCATTTCTTTACCTTCCCTATTTTGACTTATACAACCGTAAGGAATAATACTTACAGGTAGATTAGCCGATTTATTTATCACATACTCAACCTCAGCTTTGCTTTGAATAACTGGTAATGTTGATGGCAAGGCCGCAACAGCCGTAAATCCACCTGCTGCAGCTGCTTTGGCTGCACTTTCTATATCTTCTTTGTATTCAAAACCAGGATCGCAAAGATTGCTGCGCATATCAAACCAACCGGTGCTTACAAATGCACCATTGGCATCAAACACTTTAATGCCTTTACTGGCTGAAAATGCTTTTTTTGTTGAGCTTTGAATGTCTTCGATAAGTTTGTCGTTTACTAAAATATCGCAGGTTTTGCCGTGATAGGCTGACGATGGGCAACAAACAACTGTGTTTAAGATGAGTATTTTCATGTTCAAGTGAGCAGGAATAATTGAATTTTCAACTACCTTACTTGAATGGCAAATGTAATACTTGGCAAACAGTTTTTAAAATTTGATAATTATTTTTTTTGCTGATGAATGGACTAAAATAGGATTGAAACTTCTTACCCAAATTGTTATAAATGATATTTTATTAAATATCCTCAATTCTTTGCTGAAGTGCATACAAATACGCTACACTCACCTATTATGCATTAAAACAAGTTAATATAAGAACCAAAAACATAGGCATTTAAAAAAGTTCGAAAAAGTTGTGGAAAAACATATAAGAAATATATGCTTAACAATTAGGTAAAACAAGGCTATAAGCCTATTTTTACCCTTTATTTTTATTATCATTAAAATGAGCATAGACGCAACAGAAAATAGACAAAATTATGACGCCAATAACATTCAGGTGTTAGAAGGCTTGGAAGCAGTTAGAAAAAGACCCGCCATGTATATTGGCGATATTGGTGCAAGAGGACTTCACCATTTAGTGTACGAGGTAGTTGATAATTCAATTGATGAGGCTTTAGCTGGTTATTGTAAAAATATCAATGTAACAATAAACCCAGGAAATTCTATTACGGTTGTAGATGATGGACGTGGTATCCCAACAGGCATTCACGAAAAAGAAGGCAGATCTGCCTTAGAAGTTGTGATGACCGTATTGCATGCAGGTGGCAAATTTGACAAAGACACTTACAAAGTTTCAGGAGGTTTGCACGGTGTGGGTGTGAGTTGTGTGAATGCGCTTTCAATACTTTTAAGAGCTACCGTTTATCGTGATGGGAAAGAATGGCAACAAGAATACAGTTGTGGTAAGCCATTGTACGATGTGAAAGAAGTTGGCGAAAGCGATAAAAGTGGTACTACCATTTATTTTGAACCAGATACCACTATTTTCACAACAGATGATTTCAAATATGATACACTTGCTTCACGTATGCGAGAACTTTCTTTTTTAAACAGAGGAATTCATATTACACTTAAAGACGCCCGCTTAGATGAAGAAGGAAATATTGGCAAAGAAGAAACCTTTCATAGCGAAGGGGGCTTAAAAGAATTTGTTAATTATCTTGATGGAACTCGCGAAAAAATGATTCCAGAACCCATTTATGTGGAAGGCGAAAAAAATGGTGTTCCAGTAGAAATAGCAATGACCTATAATACAGGCTATGCCGAAAATTTACACTCTTATGTAAATAACATCAATACCATTGAGGGGGGAACACACGTTGCAGGTTTTCGTAGAGCTTTAACTCGTACTTTAAAATCGTATGCCGAAAAATCAGGCATGCTCGATAAAATAAAATTCGACATTGCCGGCGACGACTTCCGTGAAGGTCTTACTGCCATTATTTCGTG
>CAIVPY010000036.1 GCA_903907885.1 uncultured Bacteroidota bacterium | reverse complement strand
GTATAGCCGCTGATAATGATCACAATTACAAGAAAACAATGACCATTGACGACATAGACTATAACGAATCAAGCTTTACAGCAATTAAGACGGATCAAATGTTAATGACTAGAGCTGATATTATGACATATAACTTCATACCAGACTTAGCTGAAAATTTAAAGACCGATGGATTTTGTGTGCCTAATACATTTTTACAAATATACTCACCACTAATAAAAAAATTAACTTACGAATATTTTATTAACCTTTGTTATGAAGTGAGATGTGAAGTTAAACCGAATGAGACTAAGCAAATATCTTTATTAGATGTTGATATTAAAGAAGATGAAGACGATGAAGAAAAGCCCCCAATTTGGACCATTGAAGCAGGAGTAAGCCCCGAAATGGTGTTCAAAATATGCAAGATGTTAAACATATCTCATTATGCTTTTGACATCAGTAAAAAATGTTTTTTAAAATTTATTTCAACAAACCGCAATTATCCAACGCTTGTATATTATGCAATTGATAACCATTTTTACCATGTAAAAGACAAAGACGCAGTTAAGTTATTAATAGCAGGTGCAGTAGATATTAAAACTAAAGTGCAATCATCAGCAATCATTAACGAGAAAGAAACAAAAAATATTTTTTCAGAGGGCTTACCTATATTTGACGATATTACAATTGATAAACTGAAGGACATGGAGAACTGTATTATTATTTATTCTAAAAATGATTTATCCGAGGAGCTAGACGACATACTCAGAATTTATAAGGTAATTCCACAAGTAAGAAATAGAAAATCAAACCATATTAGAATTGACTTTGAATACATGGGTAAAACCATAATATTGGTTGTTGATCCTAATGATCCCGAAGTATGCAATTACAAACGAATTCAAGCCCTGTGTAAAGTGCATAACATTGAATTTAAAAACCAGTCATTCAACCAATTTATTACTCAGATTAAAAACCGCCATTTTGATACCTCAGTAAAAAGACACACATTTACTAAAGAAGAAAGAGCGAATATTTATGAAGCTAAACCAAACTGCAACGCGTGCAAAAAGAAAATTACTAAAACCCAAATGCAAATAGACCACATTAAAGCCCTAGCTAATGGAGGTAATAATGATATGTCTAATATTCAGGTATTATGTATGGCTTGTCATGGAGATAAAACCAAACACGAAAAAGAGAAGGGTTATGTAAATATGGTACCTACTGAATCTTCCTTTAATTCAGTTGTAAAAAACATCTTCAATAGTAAATTATGCGGCGATTATGCATTCATTGAGCCTCTAAACCTAGATATTCCCAAAAAGCTAGCAAACAATAAGATTCATAATATTGATATTAACAAATGTAGAAAGAATGTTTTATATTATGGTGAGTATAATTATCCCGTGTTTTCAGTGATGGATTCACCCATAGTATATACCAACCAAACAGGAGCAGGCTTATATTATGTAGAATCAGACAACTATTTTCCAATGCGCGGACATGGTTGGTATTATGAGCCAATGATAGATTACTGCTTAACAAACGACTTAATTAAAGCTACTAATATCAAATATGTTATATTATCTTCTTTAACTATTAAAGGCGACCATTACAATGGTTTAATTGATTATCTTTATTCTAAGCTAGATGAGGACTTACAAAAAATATCAGTAAATGGTATGATTGGTTGTTTTAAACCTTCAGCAAAAGAAAATTGGACCAGTTTAAGTATTACTCGTTCAGCCAATGAGGCTTATAATCAGTTCCTAGCTTTAAAAGGATCCTTTATTCAAGTTCATGATATTGAGGGCGAAAACTTTTACCAAGTATTTAATACATATATGACCGAACAGGATGAAACTGAAGCCGCGATCTATAATCAGATTCTACAAATAGAAGCGACAGAGCTACATAAATTAGGCGAAATTATCAAAGCGAACAGCGGCACAATATTAGACTTAAACACTGATTGCATTAGTTGTGTATTTAAAAATGATGTGTTACCCTTTGACCTTGAGAACGATGTAAATTAAAAAGGGTTTTATTATGACGAGGCTAAAACAATAGCCAAATATAAAGTAGAACAAAAAGACGAAAGACTTAAAACACCTAAACTAGAAAAATATAAAAGATCTGATATGTATACTCATGTAGTTCAAAAATAGACATTATTTGAGGATGTTTTAG
>CAIVPY010000035.1 GCA_903907885.1 uncultured Bacteroidota bacterium | reverse complement strand
TGATGGTCGCTAAATTCAATGTTATCAATTGCACCCATGTGGTGAAAAGTTTTTTTCCCTCAAAGTTCTGTATTTATTAATAAATATAAAAATTATTAAGTGCTAATGAATAATTTGGGATTAACCTATAATAAGCAGAACTTTTACGAAAACTATTAGAATAGATTACCGATAAAAGTTCCTTACATATTTTATTTTAACTACAATCCTTCAATCAACGCCTTCATAATACGTGTCATCTTTTTCTCGGCTTTCATGGCTACATTTTGCACATCTTCATGGGTAACCTCAACAATTTTCCCTTCAACACCCAAATCAGTAATAATACTCATGGCAAAACAATCTAAACCCATGTGACGAGCCACAATAATCTCAGGAACGGTACTCATCCCCACAGCATCGGCACCTAATATACGCACCATACGGTATTCGGCAGGGGTTTCAAAACTTGGTCCCGATAGACCCATGTAAACACCTTCCTGCACTTTAATATCCAATTGCTCAGCTATTTCTTTGGCTTTTTTAATCAGATTTTTATCGTATGCTTCGCTCAAATCAGGGAAACGCACACCCAAAGATTTTTCGTTTTTACCTGTCAAGGGATGCGCAGGAAAGAAATTAATATGATCGTTAATGATCATTAAATCGCCTATTTCAAAAGTAGGATTTACTCCCCCAGAAGCATTGGAAACAAATAGCCTTGAAACACCTAACATTTTCATTACCCTTACCGGAAAAGTTACTTCTTGCATATTGTAACCTTCGTAGTAATGAAATCGTCCTTGCATGGCTACTACACTTTTTCCTCCCAGTGTCCCAAAAATCAATTTGCCCGAGTGGCCTTCTACTGTGCTTAGCGGAAAGTTTGGAATGTCTTTATACGTTATTACATCCTGTATAGTTATTTCATCTACTAGGCCTCCAAGACCAGTACCCAATATGATACCAAGTTCAGGTTTAAGGTGAGTTTTAGATTGAATAAAAGCTTTTGTTTGGTTAATTTTTTCTAACATTATTTAATTTAAATATTGTGCTTATACATTCGTTGAA
This sequence comes from uncultured Bacteroidota bacterium, assembly GCA_903907885.1. GTDB lineage: Bacteria > Bacteroidota > Bacteroidia > UKL13-3 > UKL13-3 > RGVD01. The sequence goes on along the minus strand of CAIVPY010000035.1, from coordinate 4,186 downwards.
TGATTAGCAATCATATAAAAATTTATTAACTTTTTTATACGAACTGAGATAGATTAGATTTAGCGAATGAGAATCTAAACCCCAAAAATGTCAGGGACCTATGATAGCTTATAGCCATTTCCAACATTTTTTCTTATTATCGCAAGTTAAGAAATGGAATTTTTAGGTTATAAATTTACTTTCATCAACTTGATAGATGTGCTATTAGTACTAGTGCTATCTTGGCAGTTGTTTAAGCGACTAAAGGGTAGTTTGGCCTTTAATATACTCATTGGGTTAATCACCATATACATCTTTTGGTTATTGGTAAGATACTTTGAAATGCCTTTACTCGAAAAGATTTTGGGGCAATTTACACAAGTAGGTATCATTGCTGTTCTCATTGTTTTTCAACAAGAAATCAGAAAGTTTTTACTCATTATTGGTCGCACTTCTTTCTTAGCTGAGAACAAAAACTGGTGGAATATTTTTCCATGGAGGTGGAAAATAGAAGATAGTTTTTCAAACAACTACGAAGACATTGTGGATGCTTGCAAAGTTTTAGCTGAAACCAATTCGGGAGCCATCATTGTTTTACCCAAAACAAGCGAAATGCGCATGATTGCTGCTACTGGAGAAATTATTGATGGAGAAGTTACCAGGCGTTTGCTGATTGCCATTTTTAACAAAACCAGTCCACTCCACGATGGTGCTGTGATTATTAGCAAAGGAAAAATAAAAGCTGCCAACTGCGTTCTTCCCGTTAGCGACAACCCCGACATGCTAAACAAATATGGCCTTAGGCATTTATCAGCCATTGGAATAACAGAACAAACGGATGCTGTGGTGCTAGTGGTGAGCGAAGAGCGTGGTACTGTTTCTTTTGTTAAAGAAGGAAAAATTACTGAAAACCTAAGAACAGACCACTTGGTGGAGTTACTTAATGCAGAATTTGCCAAAGAAATGTTGAACGTATAGAATTCAACTATTTTTTTTTGAGTTGACAGATTAAATACAAAAAACTTTCCCACAAAATTTTATTAATCAAACAAATTTTTGAAATTTGCCATCATGGAGATTAAAGGAAAAGCAATTCAAATGTTGCCATTGGTTACAGGACAAGGTAAAAATGGCGAGTGGCGCAAACAAGAGTTTATCATTGAAACGGGCGACCAATACCCTAAAAAAATATGTTTAAGTCTTTGGGGTGATAAAATTACCCAAAACCCGTTCTCGATGGGAGAAGAAATTACAGTGTTTTTTGATGCCGAAAGTCGCGAATACAATGGTCGTTGGTTTACAGAACTAAGAGCTTGGAAAGTGCAAGCTGGTCAAGCTGCACCTGCAAGGCCAACAACACCGACACCTACATCAAATCCAAATTTTGAGCCCGCTACTTTTACCGAAGAGTCGGGTACTGATGATTTGCCGTTTTAAATGAAAATATCGTGTATAGTAGCAGCAGATAAAAACAATGGAATTGGTAAAAACAACCAATTGCTTTGCCATCTGCCAGCCGACCTAAAATATTTTAAAAACCTTACGACCCATCATGCCATATTGATGGGTCGTAAAACTTTTGAAAGCATAGGAAAACCCCTTCCTAACCGAACAAACATTATCATCTCGCGAAGCGAGTTGAATATTGAGGGTACCCATTGTTTCAAAAGCCTTGAAGATGGCATTTCCTTTGCCAAATCACAAAACGAAACAGAACTTTTTATCATTGGGGGTGATAGTATCTATCAGCAATCCATGGAAATGCTTGATACCGTTTACTTAACCCGCATCCATCATGGCTTTGATGCCGATGCCTTTTTTCCTGCACTTCCAGATGAGTATTGGCAATTAAATCAAAACAAGTTTCATGCAGCTGATGACACAAATAAATTTGACTTCTCTTTTCAAACCTACAATAGAAAATAAATCAAGTATTCTTTCGTTTTTCGACTTCCAAAATTCTACTTTCGCGGCTCAAAAATTTCACACTTATGCAAGAAGCCCGCAATATTCAAAACACCCTTATTTCCGTATTTTATAAAGATGGTTTAGAGCCTATCGTTGAACTACTTAGCAAAATGGGAGTTAATATTTACTCAACTGGAGGTACCCAAGATTTTATTGAAAAACTAGGTATTAAAGTAAACCGAGTAGAGGATTTAACAAATTATCCAAGCATATTGGGTGGCAGAGTTAAAACACTTCACCCAAAAGTTTTTGGAGGTATTTTGGCTAGACGAAGCAATTCCCAAGACCAAACAGAAGTAAAAGAGTTTGAAATTCCTTTTTTCGACTTGGTTATTGTTGACCTATATCCTTTCGAAGAAACCTTAAAATCTACAAATGAAGAATCAAAAATTATCGAAAAGATTGACATTGGTGGTGTTTCGTTGATTAGAGCTGCTGCTAAAAATTATAATGATGTAGCCATTGTGTGTGATAAAAATGATTATATGCCATTTCATAGCGTATTGAGCGCCCAAGAAGGCATTACCGATTTATCTCAAAGAAGGGCTTTTGCTACCAAGGCCTTTGAAGTGACTTCAAAATATGATACACTTATTCATCAATACTTTTCAGGTTCAAATACAGAAACCATCAACTTGGGGGCGGCTAATTCTTTAAGATATGGTGAAAACCCACATCAACAAGGAACTTTCCATGGCAACTTAAATGAGTTTTTGGAAAAACTACACGGCAAAGAGCTTTCATATAATAATTTATTAGATATAGATGCTGCTGTTAATTTGATTGAAGACTTTACTGAGCCAACAGTTGCCATTATCAAACACAATAACCCTTGTGGTTTATCTTCTCGCGATACCCTATCAAACGCATGGAAAGATGCATTGGCGGGCGACCCTGTTTCTGCTTTTGGTGGGGTTATTGTTTTAAACAAAACGGTGGATGAAGTCACTGCTTCAGAAATGGATAAAATATTTTTTGAAGTGGTAATTGCCCCTGATTATTCGGCCGAAGCACTTACAATTCTTCAAACTAAAAAGAACAGAATTATATTGAAACTAAAAGGAAAATTACCTAAAACACAATTATTCCGCTCGGTTCTTAACGGTGTTATTAAACAAGACAAAGATTCGGTAATACTAAAGCCTAGCGACCTAAAACAAGTAACGGATGCCGCAGCTACAGAAAGTGAAATAAGCGACTTATTGTTTGCCGATATTATTTGCAAACATGCCAAATCAAATACCATTGTGTTGGTTAAAAACAAGCAATTGGTGGGTATTGGATGCGGACAAACAAGCCGTGTGGATGCTTTGAAACAAGCTATTAGCAAAGCTAAAGGATTTGAGTTTGATTTGAATGGCACAGTTATGAGCAGTGATGCTTTCTTCCCTTTCCCCGACTGTGTTGAAATAGCCCATAACGAAGGTATCAAAACAGTTATACAACCAGGAGGTTCTATTAAAGACGATGCCTCTATTACCTATTGTAATGCAAACAAAATGTGTATGTATTTTAGTGGTATCAGACATTTTAAACACTAGTAATAAATTGAACTGCAAATTGGTTTCGTATTTGATATCCAGCCTCTGACATTACTCAAAAATAATTAAGTTAATGCGAGTTACAAACTCTTTTCTCATTTTAAATCCGTAGTCCCCTTGGCAATGGCTTGGCGGAGACTACGGATAGTTGGGTTCATTCTATAAATTACTTTTCTATTGGTTATATTCCCATCTAAATCGCAAGTAACTGCACCCACTATGGCATCACCATAATTTGACATTTGTTCTCCTATATACCCTTTTTTGCCATAGTTTTTCTCACTATCGAAGTAAACAAAAATTAACTTATTGTTTACCATTCCCCATAAAAACGATGTCAATTGATTTCCTTTTTTTAGTTGTTGTTTATCAATAGTAAAAGATTTTATCATATTTCCATCTTTGTCAAAATTCATAACTTTAATGCCATAATAGAAATAAACATAAAATGACGTTGAGCTACCATTAGAAAAACTTCGTGTTTCAGTATATGAACTATATCCCTCACAAAGCATATATACATTTCCATTTTCTCCTTTACTAAAATTTCTTATTTCTATGTTATTAGGAATTGCTGCCTCTGATCCTGCTTCTAAATTTTCTGGATGTTTATAAATTATATTAGCATCAAATTTTTTTACCTTATCAATTTCCATGCTTTTTGTATTGATATCTATTTTCTTATATAAATATCCCAC